>JBPCXN010000237.1:0-5136 GCA_051008495.1 Endozoicomonas sp.
ATGGAGACTTCTCTAACGTCTGGGACTTATACATTAAAGCCAACAGTTCTGACAAAGTGCTAATGGATCATTGGATTAATGCAGAGATAAAAGAAGTCATTGCACAACAACAAGATGGAACAGCAACCTTTATAAAAGAGATATTTAAAGGAAGGGCCTTTGTACTAAAAGGCGAACACATTAGTGTATTTTTTAAGACTGGGGAAAACCAAACTATTAGATCAGAACAAGTTCACCTTTTTACTAAAGAAATTGGGCTAAACATCACTCCCAACTATATAAGAAAGGGTAGAATGGAATTCCAACTATATGTCGAAAATGGAATGACAGGAAAAGAGCTTGGAATTTTAGAAGATGAATTACCAGAGCTTAACTTATTAGACTGGCTTATTTTCCAGGGTGACAGAAATTCAGGCAATTTTTTGATTACACCAGAAGGCAATATTTTGGCTATTGACAATGGGGACGCCCTCACCGGTGGAGACATCGGGATTATTGACGAAATAGGTAAAAAAGAATACATGTCATTATTCACAGATAAGATATGGCTTTCATTTAGTAACAGAACAGATGATGAGTGGAACGACTTATTTAAAAGAGCAAAAATATCAAACCCTTCAGTACAGAAGCTGCTTTTTGAGAAGATCAATAAAATAAACCACACCATGGAAGGCTTTCTTGAGGACGACCCACAGTTTTTCCAGCACGCCAAGCTGTTTCGTTCATTGCGAAAATCCTCTTTGGGTAATACAGTACAATTCAAAGCTAAAGCCAAAACACTTTTCTCTCAGCCTCAAGCAAACTGTAATTGATACTCCCCGGACGCTATCGGAGTTTTTCAAGATAGTTGTCCCGATAACCGTATTTTCGACTCGTTCCCATGCTCCTGCGTGGGAACGCCAATTCATATAAATATACTGGCTTCAAGAATTTGACTCCCACACAGGAGCATGGGAGCCAGAGCCAAAAAACCACTTTCTACAAAAGCCAATAGAGAGTCAGTGCACTGGTATAGTGAGTGGATTCTTTATCTTCTTTAAAACTCTTGCTGTAAGCCACCACGGAAAAACCGGCACCGAACTTTTCCCTGAAACCCACCACGCCAAGAGCGGCTGTGCCCTGGCCTTTCTCCAGCGTCACATCAGGCACTTCACGAGGCGTATCACCATTGAGGGTGATGTCATCGAATCGATACCGGGCTTCCAGGTTACCGTAGAGAAACCAGCTGTTGTTCAGGTTGTCCAACACCATTGGCTTCTGCCGAAATGGACGCAAGGCAGCAGCATTAAAGTTTGAAGCCAGTGACTTCCCCCATCGCCAGCCCAGACCGGCAGCCACCTGCGGTTGCAAATTACCTGCAGCCAGACTGCCATAGCCACTGAATTCATGATCCCCCCGCTCCCCCGGAATCCGGGTAAACAAACGGTCATAATCCATCATCAATTCCGCCACCATCTGATCTTTGACTTGATAGTCCCAGCCCTTGGGCTTTGAGTTACCGATCAGGTTATGCACCCATTTCTGGGAAAACTCCGCTCCGGCTGAAGGTCCGACGATACCGCCCATGACGCTCATCCGGAATGTCGAATGCTCATCGAAAACCATGAATCCTGTATCCACGTACAACTGGCCGGCATAGGGACGTTCATCAGGAAGAGGTGCCCTGATTTTCGTATCGGAAGGTGTCCACATCTTCTGGCCCAGCTGGACAAACCAGTTGAACCTGAGATCGTCAGTCTGTCTGTATGGCACCAGGCGGGCAACAGGATGCGTGGTATCCAGGCCGGTTATGGAAGAGCTATAGCTGAGAAACATGCCGTTGGTGTAGTCACCATCGGACTTGAAGAGGACATCATTATCAAGTCCCCACTGCAGATTGGCAGCCAGCCCGGCGGCAGGCAGGCAAAGCGGAACCAGGAGCGCAGACAAAGCATACTTCATACTTTCCCTCGTATATTGTTTTTCTTGCAGTCCGACTTCAACCATAACCTGACCAGACTTAATGAACCATTAACATTACTTTGCTTCCTGCCCAGAATCGCTCAACCTGCGGGTTTGCCAGGTGGACGGGCATTGCTCATGGCTGTTTGCCCGCTGGCTCTTTATAATGACCTTTTATCCAAAATCGGTTCCATATGCCCATTGAACACCCTGATCCCATCTGGGTTCGAGACAACAAAACACTGGCACAGCTGTCGAGCCAATGGCTTGAACTGGACGCCATCGCCCTGGACAGCGAATTCATCCGTACGGATACCTTCTATCCGATACCAGGCCTGATCCAGCTGGGAACCGGTGACAGCGTCTACCTGATTGACCCTCTCGGCATAAACGACTGGACACCTTTTGCTGAAATACTGACTCGCAGAAGTCTCGTCAAAGTCCTGCACGCCTGCAGTGAAGACCTTGAGGTGTTCCACATCCTGACCGGCGTCAAGCCCGTGTCCCTGGTTGATACGCAGCTCGCCGCCGCCTATACCGGGCTGGGCCATTCCATGGGCTACCAGAACATGTTGAAGACGCTGCTGGAAGTGGATCTGCCCAAGGATGTGACACGCTCCAACTGGCTTCAGCGCCCCCTGAGTGACGCCCAGATCAGTTATGCGACACTCGACGTTGTCCACCTGCTGGAAGCCTGGATGCTGATGTACCAGGAACTGGCACAAAATCCGAGATTCCACTGGCTGATGGAAGATTGTCAGAAAATGACAGCAGCACCTCTGCTGCCCGAGCCGGAGGAAGTGTGGAAAGACGTCAAGCGGGCCTGGCAGCTGCGCCCAGAACAGAGAGCCGTGCTGCAACAGGTCTGCGAATACCGCGAGAGAGAGGCGAGGCGGAGAAATATACCGCGTAACCGGGTAATACCGAAAGCGACTCTCTGGCCCATTGCCCGCTACCTTCCGGACAACATCAAGTCACTGTCGTCCATGCCGGACATGAATCACAAGATTCTGAAGCATGACGGTGAGAAGATACTGGCGTTAATTGCCAGCGCCCAGACCCTGCCTGAAGCGGAGTGCCCGGCGCCACTCCCGGCACCGCTGCCAAAAGCTGCGAAAGACTACGGAAAATTCATCAAGGCCTATGTGCAGGATAAAGCCGAAGAGCTGAACATTCCGGTAGAACTCCTGTTGCCGGCTAAAATGACCAGTCCCATACTGCGTAAGTGGCTGGAAAAAGGCGTTTTCACCCTGCCCGAAAGCCTTAACGGCTGGCGTCGTGAAGTCATCGGCACGCCACTGATACAGGCGCTGAAAGAGCTTGAACGCAACAATTGACGATAAAAAAGCCCATGAACAAATTACTGATATCTATCTATAAAAGCCCGCGCAGGGATGAAATGTACCTGTACGTCAATAAACAGGACAGGCTCGATAAAGTTCCTGAAGCCCTGAGCCAGTCCTTTGGGACGGCGGAACACGTCATGGATATGCTGTTGACCCCGGAGCGCAAACTTGCCCGTGCCGACACGGAAAAAGTGATAGAAGCCATCAGAAGCAACGGTTTTTACCTGCAGATGCCACCGGCAGAAGAAGAGTATATTGAGCACCTGCCTGAAGAACTGCTGGGCTTTAACGACCCTCTATGACGACTTCTCTTGATCCGGCTGGTTCTGCCCGGAACCAGCCTTTCTGGACCACCAGATCATTAGCGGAAATGACCTCAGCCGAGTGGGAAAGCCTGTGCGACGGCTGTGGACGCTGCTGTCTGCACAAGCTGGAAGACGAGGACACCGGCGAGGTGCACTATACGGCGGTGGCCTGTCAGTTGCTGGATACCCACAGCTGCCAGTGTAAAGACTACCCGAACCGCAAACAGCTGGTGCCGGAGTGCCTGAAGCTGAGCGTCGAAGATATTCCGCAGTTCCACTGGCTGCCGGAAACCTGCGCTTACCGTCTTCTGTCAGAAGGAAAAGACCTGCCAGACTGGCACCCACTGGTGTCCGGCTCCAGGCGTTCTGTCCATGAAGCCGGAATTTCGGTGAGAGAGTTTGCCATTCCCGAAAACGCAGTGCCGGAGGACGACTGGGAGGACTACCTTATTCCTATTCAGTCTATTTAAACCAGCCCATTCAATCTGATTTGGTCTAGTTTTTTTGTTCTGACAGTACATACACAAACTCACTATGCTCATCAGAACATCCAGAGCAGGCTTTTTCCTGACGGCATTTTTTGCACTGGTCCCCGAAACGCTGATCGCCGGTCAATTTTCACTGGAGCGACTCAAGTCCAGCTGGCAGTGGGTTGATGAGCAACACCCCATTCTGCAGCCTTTGTACAAGCTGACTTCAAACCATGGCGTATGCCTGGTCATCTCCCCGGCAACCGGAGAACAATATCCTGGTACTATTGACACAGCAGCCCCTTCTTTCAGCCAGGCTCCTGTCTGCCAGTATTCAGCAGGGGGCAAGCTGTATGAGACCCGGCAATTCTGGGCACTGAAATACAGTTTCAACCTGTACCATGTGGCAGAGGCTCAAAGAAGCGACCTGACTCAACAGCCTCTGGCCAGCGCCAACGAAACCAGCACCCCTTGTGTAGTAGAGAACCCATACGCACTTGAGCTCTATATGGGCATGAAGGAAGAGGGTAAGCCATATTGTCAGACAGGAGGGGTTAAATTCACAAAATACTTTGAGTTTCGTTATGAGCTGCCGGGGCTCTACGAGCTTATCAAGGAGGCTGCCTATTCGACCATGCTGGCAGTTGCCACGATGTCTGCGACGATCGGAATTGGTATGGTTTTTATCATCATCTGTGTCTCAGCGGATAACATATCTCTATTGCAAAGGTTAATCTGGTCGGATCTTAAGGAAAAAAACATATTTTGGCGAAGGCGTTTTTAATAACCTTACCAGGCATTTTTTTAGCCCGGAAATTTCATAAAGTGTCGAGCTTCTCGCTCTGCTATTTTTTCGGCTGACACATTTTGTCGGCATATTCATGCTTCTTGCATCCTCTTGATGAGTTCTAGGAGCCTGACCGAGAATAGCGGTCGAGCGGAAAGCCCAGTAGATCGAGTCAGATTTTTCACTGGATTTGTGCGAATAGTTGACCTATTCAATCAAATTCAGTGAGACTCTCATCCGCTTTCTATCGAAAAGTGGCCGATCTTCCTGGGCTTTAGGCCGACTTG
>JBPCXN010000238.1:0-4542 GCA_051008495.1 Endozoicomonas sp.
CAAGTTGCACGAGCCTGTCATTCCTGATAATTTGCCGAACTCTACTTTCCTGTGACTGGTCAGCCCAATCAGTTTTCCACTGAATTGCCACTAATGCTCATGCATGGGCAGGGCATGGACAGTAAAAGGACATGAAGAAAGTACACATACCTTTCCATGGGTATGTGACCAGCCACAAGATAATGCCAATGTGGCCTTCAATAAGGCAACGGGGAAGGGCGTTTTGCGGATTGTCTTCAGCTGTGGGTTGTTAGATTGTAACAGTGCTTTTTGGTCCCTCGAACTTTCCTGATTTTCGAGTAAACCGGCTTATAGACAGAGAGTGTGCAGTTGACTGATCAAACAGATTCAAGACTGGCGGAAAACACCATGCAGCCCAGAGAAATAGAAATTAATACCGGGCATATGGTGTTCTCTGCCCAGGAATGGGGTGACCCGGACGGTGCTCCTGTGCTGGCGTTCCATGGCTGGCTGGACAATGCCGCCAGCTTTGCGCCGCTGGCGGCATTGTTAGAAGGGGTTCGTTTGATTTCCGTGGATCAGGCAGGTCACGGTCGTTCCCAGCATCGCCCGGCGGAAATGGACTATACCCTCTGGAATTACACCGAAGACGCTATAGATATTGCAGACACCCTTGAACTCGATGAGTTTTCCCTTCTTGGCCACTCTCTTGGGGCTGCGGTTTCAACCCTGACTGCTTCTGTTCTGGGTGGAAGGGTGAAGAAAATGGTGCTTCTGGACGGCCTGTTTCCGTGGCCCAGGAGTGCTGAAAAATCTCCTGACACTCTGGCAGAATACATCAAGCAGAGGAAAGTTTTCCGCAAAGGTAAACCGGTAAACCGCTATCGCAGTCTTGAGCATGCCGTAAGGATTCGCTGCATGGGACAGTTTCCTGTTACCAGAGAATCTTCCAGGTTGCTGGTAGAAAGAGCCCTGTATCAGGACGGAGATGCCTGGGTATGGCGTACCGACCCGAGACTGGCCCTGCCATCTCCTACGAGATATACCCCTGAGCAGGCACTGTCGTTTATCGAGAACATCGAGTGTGAAGCACATATGATCCACGCCAGAAATGGTGTGGTTGAGCAAATGGTCGACACTCACCGAAATCGACTGAACAAAGTGTCTTTCCATTCACTGGAAGGATCTCACCATCTGCACATGGATGGCCAGACCCGGGCTGTTGCTGACATTGTCAACGGGGTATTAGCTACATAGAGCCCAGAGGCTGTGGTACTCTGTAGGCCTGTAACTACAAGATGTAAAGAACAGGCTCATGGCAAGAGTAAACCGATCATTTAGTGGTGTTGTTACAAACTTATTCAGGGGCTTTGGTGCAGGTATTCTGTTGATACCTGCTTTTTCTGTTGCCGGAGATCTTGCCGGCTACCCTAATGCCACCCTGGACCTGGAAGTGCAGGAAGCCCGCAGTAATCATCCCCTGGTGAGCAGCTCCATGAAAAAGGTCAATGGTGTTGTGCTTGCCGATGAGCAGAAATTCCTCAATGGCTGGCTGGATCGAAAAGTCTACCTTCTCCCGCCCGGGCATGACAGTGACCAGGCTTTTGACTTTTTCACTCGTCAGTTTGACCAGATGGGTGTAGAAACGCTGTACAGTTGCCAGCAGTTTTCCTGTGGTGACAGTAATTTTTGGGCCAATAACACCTTCAATATTGCCAGGCTGTATGGCCTGGAAAAAACCCAGGCTTATTCTATCGGCTCTCTCACGATGGATGATCAGGAAGTTTTCTATTTGACTTACACGGTCAGAAGGGGGAATCGCCGGGTTTATGCCCTGGTTGATGTCTTCACTCCTGAGAAAGTTGGCAGTGACCGTATAATTGCTACCGAAGAGTATCTTCTGAACAGGCTTCCCACAGACGTTGAATCCTTGAAGAGAAGCAGCAGTTACTCTGATCTGCTAGGGCTGCTGAAAAATGACAATTCAAAGAAACTTCTAGTGTTGCTGGAAAGTACGGTGCCGGGATCCCTGAAAGAAATCGATACTCTTATGGATACCAAGAAACGATTCGAGAAGGCCGTTATTGATCAGCTTGGCTCTGACGGTATTGAGCCGAAAAGGGTACGGATACAGGAAACGATCAGGCCCGTAGGAGAAAACAACGGACAGGTTCGGATCCGGATTTTACGGATGGAGTGACAGTACCCAGCCTGCTTATCGTGAAGGCTCAGAATTCAGTTACAGACTGTTGTCAAAATTTCTTGATGAAGAGCCATTCAAGTCAACTGGCAGGCTTTCTCAAGCGCAGAAAGGTGAGCACTTTTCGACTATTGATGAAGCATTATTTATCAGGTCAGGTCAGGTCTGATTGATAAGGAAAAGTTTCATCTGGCTGTTGAAGGGCTTCTTCTCAGAACTGGAAATGCCGCAGGCAGCAATGCCAGTAATCATCGTGAAACGAGCTGATGCAATGGCCGGAGCCTGCCTGTCCGATGCTGAAAAAGCTCGAAACAGTGGCGAGATAGTGGAAGCCACCAGCATGAAAAGCAAGACTGAAGCTATGGCGGTGGCAGGTAAGGCCATCAACTACCAGTCAGACTTCACCGTCACTCAGGCCAGGTTAAGAGCGCTGGCTGCAGTACGAATGTCTGAGTACCAGAAACTGGATAGCTGATTGATCTTTAGACATTCAAAACTCTCAGACTCCTAGATTGTAATCCTGCTCCAGTGCCTGAGTTGCCAGACGGTGACAAAGGCCAGTGAGCTGACCAGCCTTTGAAATACCTGAATACACCAGATCGTTGTCAGTCCAAGCCCCAGTACGGGGCCGGCAATCCAGCATAACGGCAATAACAGCAACCACTGGGATGAGATTCGAATGCCCAGCACTGTCCGGTTGGCCCCGGCTCCGAGCAGTGCCCGGGTAAAGACCAGCGAAGCTGTATCAAGGATAATGCCCAGCCCGGTCAGCTGCAGTGGAATCCTGCCAACGTCGATCAACTCCGGGTCATAGAGGAACAGTTGCAGGACTCCCTCCGGAACCAGCAACAGCGGCAGGCTCAGAAGCATCAGGATAAAGACCGCAACCAGTGTAATCTCCCAGCCCCAGCGCCAGGCCTGCTCAGGCTCTCCAGCGCCGAGGCTGCGACTGACCAGCGTCGTGGCGGCCATGCCGAGGCCGGTGCCAGGCAGTATCAGTAACAGTGAAATGTTCATAAGCACGTGCGCGACCGCCATTTCGCCCGTGCCCAGCTGACTGATAATGGCAAAGAAAGCCATAATGCCAAGGGCAAATAATGTCTGCTGCAGCGAGTCGGGCAACGCCAGTTTCATGAGTTTGATGAGCCCGGAAAAATCCCTGAATGACGCCCATGCCATAAAACCGTGACTGATGGACTGTCTGAGCATGATCGCCAGGCAGAGCAGAACAGCCAGATACATGCTCAAAAAGGTTCCCATAGCTGCGCCCGCCACACCCATGGCGGGTATGCCGACCTTGCCATAAATCAGGACATAGCTGATCAGGACATTGCAGATATGGGAAAACACCAGAATTTTAAGGAAGCCGGAGGGTTTACCGAGCCCATTCCAGTAGCCCCGGAAAGAGAGGCACATGGCAGCGGCGGTCAGGGTCATGACCCGGATACGAAAATAGAGTGTGGCCGCCTCATGAACCTCCGGGCTCTGGCTGAACAGCATCAGAATCCAAGGTGCCATCAGCATCAGTATGATACTGACAGGCAGCGTCAGCACAATCGATAACAGGATACCGTGGTTCACCGGGTAGGCGCATACCGAATCGTTGTCCGCCCCGGCACGTCTTGCCACCTGGGCCTGGATACCGGCTGAAAGTCCTGCCACCAGTGACAGGGCGACGAAATTGGCGTAGCTTCCGGCGCCTACTGCTGCCAGTGCGACCTCGCCAAGAGGCCCAACGAGGGCCGCATCGACCAGGTTCAGCAGGCTTTGTGACAGCATTGCGAGGATGATGGGGGTGCCAAGCTTGAGTATGACCGTGACGCGCTGTTTCAAGAAAACCTCAGAAACGCCTTAGATTCTAGTTATTATTCTATTCCAATTGAACACTGAAACAGAAATCCGGGTCAATCATTTACTGGCGATTCATTAAACTATGGTCTAGCTTTTCCTGATCGATAAGTCAGGATGTCCAATAAGAAATCATGCGCCGCTCTTTCTCAAGGTCGCCAGTAGTAGCGATCATGTTCTGTTTCATTTGTTTTTTCCCTTTCACAGCCATTTGTGCCAGTGGGCTGACGGTGAACACAGGCTTGTTACCGGAGTATCCAGTACCTTTTTTGCAGCCTGGAAGAGGCGTTGGCAAGTTACTTTTCCTTGACCAGCAGTTACCATCTGATGAATTGCTTTCAGTCCACCTGCCCGCTGAAGAGTATGGCACTGAATCGCTGATGTCATCATCAATCAGTGTTGTTGCCACTGCAGTGGCCAGCATTTTTACTGTTCCGTCATGGCTGGTTCGAAGCCGCCCGGCCAGATCAGCTAGACACTTTGCTGACTTTCCGCTGAAAGCCGCTCGAAACCTCTCTGTCACGCTTCGATTT
>JBPCXN010000239.1:0-5846 GCA_051008495.1 Endozoicomonas sp.
CTAGGAGCCTGACCGAGAATAGACAGGTCGGCCTAAAATCCAGAAAGAACGGCCAAATTTTCCGATAAATTCGATTGAATAGGCCCATTATTCGCACGAATTGATCGAAAAATTTGACTCGTTCTACTGAATTTTAATCTCGACCACTATTCTCGGACAGGCTCCTAGTCAATATCAGGTGGTCAGCCTGTCCAGCAGACCTTCGGCGGCCTTGAAACGCTGTTCAATTTTCTCCATGGAGCCACTGTACTTCAAGACGTTGCTGCCTTCCAGTCTGTAAAGGTGCGGGTCAGTCTGGATCAGCTGGATGATCGTAATCGGGTCGATGTCGGGCTGACTGTTGAATTCGATTCGACCTTCTTTCTCACCGGCATCCAGTTTCACGATACCCAGTTTTTCTGCCTTAAGGCGCAGCTTCGTTTGCCTGAACAGGTTTTTTGCCGGTTCTGGCAGGAGGCCGAAGCGATCAATCAGTTCAACCTGGAGGTTTTTCAGATCTTCATCGGTTTTTGCTGCAGCAATACGTTTGTAGAGGATCAGCCGGGTATGAACGTCATGAATATAGTCTTCCGGCAGCAGGGCTGGTAGCCGAAGGTTGACTTCAGTCCCTTGTTGAAGTGGCTGGTCCAGGTTCGGGGTTTCTCCCTTGCGTATGGCTTCGACCGCTTTTTCCAGCATTTCGGTATAGAGAGTAAAGCCAACGTTCTGGATCTGGCCGCTCTGACCTTCACCCAACAGTTCACCTGCGCCTCGGATTTCCATGTCATTGGAAGCCAGCATAAAGCCAGCACCCAGGTCATGGGCTTCAGCGATGGCTTCAAGGCGTTTATGGGCGTCCCGTGTCATGGTTTTTGGAGGCGGGGTTAGTAGGTAAGCGTAAGCCTGGTGGTGTGATCGACCGACGCGTCCGCGCAGCTGATGAAGTTGTGCCAGACCGAACTTGTCAGCTCTGTGAATAACAATGGTGTTGGCGCTGGGAACATCAATACCGGTTTCAATAATGGTGGTGCAGATCAGTACATTAAATCGCTTGTGGTAGAAGTCAGACATGACCTGTTCAAGCTCCCGTTCGCGCATCTGGCCATGGCCAATGGCTATTCGGGCTTCTGGGATCAGCTCCTGAAGGTCACTGGCGGCTTTCTCGATGGTCTGCACTTCATTGTGCAGGAAATACACCTGTCCGCCCCTGAGCAACTCACGAAGAATCGCTTCCTTGATCAGTGGCTTGTCGCTTTGTCGTACAAAAGTCTTCACCGACAGCCTTTTTGCTGGTGGCGTGGCGATAATCGACAGGTCCCGAATTCCTGACATAGCCATGTTGAGCGTTCGGGGGATTGGTGTGGCTGTCAGTGTCAGGATATCCACTTCAGAACGCAGGGATTTCAGCTTTTCCTTATGCCTTACGCCAAAGCGGTGTTCTTCATCAATAATCAGCAGTCCCAGGTTTTTGAAGGCGAGGTTATCCTGAAGAATCTTGTGCGTGCCGATGATGATGTCAATGCCGCCCTGGCTGAGCTTTTCTTTCAGCCCCTGAATCTGCTTGGCGGAACGGAAACGTGACATGACGTCTATTTCCACCGGCCAGTCGGCAAAGCGATCCCGGAAGCTTTCATAATGCTGCTGGGCGAGAAGTGTTGTTGGGACCAGGATAGCAACCTGCTTACCACTCTGGACAGCCATAAAGGCAGCACGCATGGCTACTTCGGTCTTGCCGAAGCCGACATCGCCACAGACCAGTCGGTCCATGGGCTGGCTGGCTTCCATATCCCTGATGACTGCTTCAATGGTTTGCTGCTGGTCTGGAGTTTCTTCAAACGGGAAGCCAGCGCTGAAAGCGTGATACTGCTGATCGGGGCTGTCAAAGGCAAACCCTTTACGGGCCTCACGGCGCGCATAGATATCAAGCAATTCTGCCGCAACATCTCGAGCCTTCTCTGCTGCTTTTTTCCTGGCCTTGGTCCACTGCTCACTGCCAAGTCTGTGCAGTGGAGCAAGCTCATCATCTGTCCCGGTATAGCGGGCTATAAGGTGCAGAGAAGCAACAGGAACATACAGTTTCGCTTCGCTGGCGTATTCCAGTGTAAGAAACTCCGCTGCCTGGCCATCTACGGCCAGTGCCTGCAGACCACGGTAACGGCCAACACCGTGATCGATATGGACGACAGGGGCATTTTCACGAAGCTCGGTAAGATTCCTGATAACCTGGTCGGAATGCTGGTCTATATCCTTTCTGCGTCTGCGACGCTGCATGACGCGCTGACCAAGAAGCAGAGACTCTGGGATCAGTGCCAGGTTAAGTTCTGGCAGGTGCAAGCCTGACTCGAGAATGCCTACGGTAATGCCCAGCTGCTCGCTGCCGGCCAAAAAACGTTTCCAGTCGTGAAACAGAACGGGTTTGATCTCATCCTGAGCAAGAAGCTCCAGCAGGACTTCACGGCGCCCGGCGCTTTCGGCTACCAGCAGAACCCGGTGACCCTGATCTATAAACTGCAGCAGGGGAGCCAGTGGCGATTCGGATTTTGCGTTGAGCTTCAGCTCCGGAAGCATTTCCTGTTGAAAGTTAAATCGACCGGCCTTGTCCTGAACCTTATCGTTGCTGAGCTGGGCTTTGGGGTACTGCTTCAGAATGGCGTTCAGCTCTTCAGGCGGAAGCATGACCTGTCTCGGCGGCAGCAGAGGCCTGAGGGGATCTACCCTGCGGTTTTCGTATCGGTCATTGACATCCCGCCAGAACTGTTCGATAGCTTCCTGCACTCCTTCACACTGGACGATCCGGGTACTTTCCGGAAGGTGAGCAAACAGATTGGCGGTTTCTTCAAAGAACAGTGGCAGGTAATACTCTATGCCGGGACTCGCTACCCCCTGGCCGAGGTCGACATAAAGAGGGCAATCCCGATAGTCCACATCAAATGCTTCACGGAACCGGGCCCGGAATGTATCCCTGGACGCCTTATCCATCGGGAACTCATGACCGGGCAGCAGGTTGATCTGGTCAACATGGTCTACAGATCGCTGATTTTCCGGATCAAATACCCTGAGTGTGTCCACCTCATCATCGAACAGGTCGATTCTGTAAGGTGTTTCAGAGCCCATGGGGAAGATATCCATCAATGAACCGCGTATTGCGAATTCACCATGCTCATAGACCGTATCCACACATCGATAGCCGGCATGTTCCAGCTGTTGCCTTTTTTCTTCCATGGCGAACTTCTCGCCGAGCTGAATGACCAGGCAGTTTGACTCCAGATATTCCCGCGGGCAAAGACGGTGCACCAGTGTAGAGATGGAAATGATCAGGATGCACTTATGGGCTCTTGGCAGGCGATAGAGTGTCTCCAGTCTCTGGGAAATAATGTCCTGGTGAGGAGAGAAGGCGTCATAGGGAAGGATCTCCCAGTCCGGGAAGTGCAGGATCTCGACCTTGCTGTCGTTGCCCAGAAAAAAACCAAGTTCTTCTTCAAGACTGTTGGCTCGTGTTGAATCCGGAGTGATCACCAGAAGTGGGCTGTCAGTTTGTTCAGCGGCCATGGCAATGGCAAATGCGGTAGCTGAATCGAATAGGTTGCCCCAGATGAATTTGTCCCCTGCCTGTTCGGGGAGAGGGATACTTGCCTGCAACATGGATGCCTTGCTGTTTCTGCTCTGTTTAGCTTGATCGCGCATTGTAGCCTGTCATTGGTTTCTGTCCCAGTTTTGGCAGGTGTCGGGATAAGTGGGTGATAAAGTATGTTGTACTTTGTTGCCAAGTGGCTCCTGCGACAGGATAATAGCCGCGGGGGAGTCGGGAGTGCCCGACCTGAGGCCCTGCTGATGTCAGGCTGTCTGATGTTGTTCTTCAACCTGATAGTGCCGGGCCAATAAACTGCATCAAGTATTAAGTGTTGTCTGTATACAACTGCATACAGCATTTACGAAGTAAAAAACAGCAGCAGGATCGAGACTGTGGCAAAAGACCAATTTCAGGACTGGAAAGAACGTGAAGCCCTGGCGGAATCGATGATTCCCATGATCGGCAGGCTTTACCGGGATCATAATGTAGTTACCTCTATTTATGGGCGGCCCATCATCAACCGCTCAGTGATCGATATTCTCAAAGCACATAAATTTGTCCGCCAGGTTGAGTCTTCCGGCCTGTCGGTGCGGGACACTTATCCGGTGCTGGAAGTTCTCAGCAAGCTCAAGCCTGGCGCTTCCAGAATCGATATTGGCAAGCTGGCTGTTGGCTATCAGCGCAACGGGGAAGGCGCTTCACTGGAGGATTATGTTCGCAATCAGGTTGAAAATGTTCTGGCCGGCCAGGGTGAAGTGAATGCTGATGGTCAGGATGTCGTTTTGTACGGCTTTGGTCGTATCGGCAGACTGATGGCCCGTATTCTGATTGAGCGCGCCGGCAGCGGTTCAGGGTTGAATCTGCGTGCAGTTGTAGTGAGAAATGGGAAGGCAGCCAACGATCTGCAAAAGCGTGCCAGCCTGTTGCGCAGGGACTCGATCCACGGCTCTTTCAGAGGCACGATCAGTGTTGATGAGGAAAACAACATCATATATGCCAACGGCACCGCTATTCAGATCATTTACTCCAATTCCCCGGATTCCGTCGATTACACCGAGTACGGTATTTCCGACGCCATTATTGTCGACAACACCGGCATGTGGCGTGACGAGGAAGGCTTGGGGTTGCACCTGAAAAGCAAGGGTGCTGCTAAAGTGCTTCTCACCGCTCCGGGTAAGGGAGAGATCAAGAACATCGTATACGGTGTGAATCATAATATTATCGATGGAAATGACCGTGTTCTCTCGGCAGCGTCGTGTACAACCAATGCCATCACCCCTGTGCTCAAGGCGATCTACGACAAGTTTGGCATAGTGAATGGTCATGTAGAAACGGTTCACTCCTACACCAATGACCAGAACCTGATAGATAATTACCATAAAGGAGAGCGTCGTGGTCGAGGCGCAGCCCTTAACATGGTTATTACTGAGACGGGTGCAGCCAAGGCTGTAGCCAAGGCGCTTCCTGAGTTAAAAGGCAAGCTGACCGGTAATGCCATTCGTGTACCCACCCCGAATGTCTCCCTGGCGATACTGAACCTGAATCTGGAGAAGGAAACCAGTCAGGAAGAGTTTAACGGCTATCTTCGGGATATTGCCCTTTATTCAGACCTTCAGAAGCAGGTCGACTTTGTAAATTCCCAGGAAGTGGTTTCCAGTGACTTTGTCGGCAATCGAAATGCCGGTATCGTCGACAGTAAGGCCACTATAGTGGATGGGGATCGTGCTGTACTCTATGTCTGGTATGACAACGAGTTTGGCTACAGCTGTCAGGTGAACCGTATCCTGCAATATATGTCGGGTGTTATGTATCCGGCGATTCCCGCCAAATAAAAGTGTTATGCCCGGGTCTTCTATCAGGCCCGGGTTGATGATTTCTTTGTCTAAATATTTGTTTGACATGTGTCAAAAAATGGCTATTATTCGCAGCCCTACGGACATTCGCTCTCCGGAACAGCATTTTTTCAGGCGGCCAGCTTGGTCGGTTGACAAGAGTTTTTCGGAATGTAGAATGCACCGCCGCTGAGCAGGAAAAGCAATCGACAGGTTGCAAGCTTAGCGAGTTCGAAAGCGTCTCGTTCTCTGGAGAGTTCTTCGGAAAAACAAGCGCTTGACAACAGAAATCGCCGCGGTAAGATAGCGGCCTCGCTGAACGCTTGCTCCCATAAAGAGTACGCCGATTCAGTCTTTGAAAGTAAGACGCATTGCCGCATTTCAACGAAGTTCTTTAACAAAATATCAGACAATTCGTGTGGGCGCTTGTGCGATTGCATCAGTCAAGTAGCTCTTCTTTCGGG
>JBPCXN010000240.1:0-10015 GCA_051008495.1 Endozoicomonas sp.
GCGCCGCGAATTCGGATTCCTGCAAAGGTTTCAAAGCTGGCACCCTTGTCGGCATCGTATTTTGAAGCCGCCTCCAGCAAACCAATCATTCCTGACTGGACCAGATCATCAATCTGCACACTGGCCGGCATTCTGGCAGCCAGATGGTTAGCGATTCGCTTAACCAGTGTTTTGTGCATTTCTACCATTTCATCCAGGCTCTGTTCCTTGCCTTTTTTCTGCACTTCCTGTGCTGTGACGTTCATGGTTAGACCCTCTCTTTTATTCTTGTGGGTAAGAAGAATTCAATGCGTCCCCTTGGCGGGATTGCTGGCATAGCCTCCAGATGATGGGCAATTCTTTGAATTGCCCTGGAACCACGGCAGTCCGGGCTGGCTTCAAGCAGAGCCTGCTGCTTTGCCAGAGATTCCGCTACAGCCTTTTCGAAAGGAATCGAACCCAGGTAACTCAGAACAATTTCAACTTCATTGCTTAAGTGCGACTGTAGTCGTTCAAATTGCGATGAACCGGACCGTCGGTTGCTGACAGCATTGGCAACCACAGAAAACTTTCTGACACCGTAGATTCGATAAAGCACCCGGATCATCCGCACCGCATCCAGCAGTGACAGAATTTCCTGGTTAATCACGATAAGAATTTCTCCGGCAGCCTGAATGAGCGTTACATTGTCCGGTGCCAAACCCGGCGAGGTATCAATGATCAGGGTATCCAGCGAAGGAGCAAGGGATTCCAGGCTTTCGATCATGCGTACCGCATGACCAATTTCTACAGACTCTCTCCAGATGGCCCGACCTCCCGGAGTCAGTACACTGATCCCGGCTGGCCCTTCTCTTAACAGAGGTGTATGCTCCCCTAGCTCCTGGGCATTACACGAACCCGGACAGGTAATTTCAAGGTCCTTTTCAAGACCCAGGCTGACTCCCACATCCGGGACAGCGAGATTGCCATCCATCAGCACGACTCGTCTTCCCTTACCGGCCATAGCTAGCGCCAGGTTGACCGCTAACAACGTCTTTCCTACACCTCCCTTACACCCTGCAACAGCAATGATCTGTTTTGTCGATGAGTTCATGGTTTTCAACTTTCTATTGAATTAAATGAATTAAAACGACATTTACTAACTAGCCATTATTTAATTACAAGTCCCGTGCCAACTGGGTAAAAAAAATCATTTTGCACTTTAGTCAGCGATTTGACGTGCCAGTTAGCCGACAGCATTTTTTAAACAACACTTACCTCTTTGTTTTTTAAGAAAATTTTTTTCGAGCAGTATTTTTACGACACGATATTTTTTTGACACAGTCAAAACAACAAACAGTTCAGGCGTAATCCTGCTGTTTTATTGAAAAATGATTCGATAATTATTTGACAGTGTCATTTTACAGTGACGATTTAATGGCTAACTTTTTATTTATACCCGCAGAAAAGCGTCATATATTCGTTGCTATCAAGGACAGTATTCAACAAATAATAAAACGACAATTTAATGTCATTAAAAACAATAATCGTACAAAGAATGGAATAATCAGCAGGGATAAAAGCTTTGTCTAGAACGATGACTAACGTTTATAGCTGGATCGTCATTTAATTGAAGAAAAGAAAAAAGGCCATAGCTTTTCAGCTATGGCCTTTTATTCGTCAGGGAAGGATTTAGCGGACAGGTTCTTCGTATCTCTGCAAACCGTACTTTCTCATTTTTTCTACCAGGGTCGTACGACGTATTTGCAGTTTATCCGCAGCTCTTGCAACAACACTATTACAGTCGCTGAGTGCCTGTTGAATTAAACTCTTCTCCAGGCGGGTAAGGAATTCCTTGAGATCCAGGCCTCCGACCGGCAAAACGGCCAGATCATCAACCTGCCCCCTGCCTGCTGGCTGAATACTGTCTGGAAACAGGTCAGCAACACCGTCGTCGTCATCGCCATGGTTATCAAAATGACGGAAATTCGCCGGCAGGTCCTGAACGCCCACCACACCATAGGGGTACATGATTGCCAACCGCTCCAGAAGATTGGCCATTTCCCGGACATTGCCCGGCCAGTCATGACGGCAAAGCGACAGTATGCCGGCAGAGCTCAGGCGGATAGAGCCACGTCCCTGTCTTTCCATGGCGCTGGTCAATTCGTTCAGGATCAGCGGAATGTCTTCAGGACGTTCCTTCAGGGCCGGCATTTCTATTGGGAACACATTCAGACGGTAATAAAGGTCTTCCCGGAAAGTGCCCTGTTCAATCATCTCTTCGAGATTCTTGTGAGTGGCGGCAATGATTCGGACATCGGCCTGGATAGGTTCTGAGCCGCCCACTCTTTCGAAAGTACGTTCCTGCAAGACCCGCAACAGCTTCACCTGCATGTGCAGTGGCATGTCACCGATTTCATCGAGGAACAGTGTACCGCCCTCGGCCAGCTCGAAACGGCCTTTCCGGGTTGAAACCGCTCCGGTGAAAGAACCCTTCTCGTGTCCGAACAGTTCGCTTTCAAGCAGGTCATTGGGAATAGCGCCACAGTTAACCGGCACAAAGGGCGCTTCACTACGATGTGAGTGCTCGTGAAGGTTTCTCGCCACCACTTCTTTACCGGTACCGGATTCGCCAGTGATCATCACATTGACATCCCGGTCAGCCACCTGGGCCATGGCGGCTCTCACTTTGCGAATTCTTTCACTTTTGCCGACCAGCCCACGGAACAGCTCCACCTGCTGGTTAAATCCGGTGTGATGCACCTGACGCCACTGCTCGCGGTAGACCTGACCATAATGCAGGCAAGATAACAGCTGCGGCTTGCTGCAGGGCCAGTCTATACGGGCAATGATTTGCCGGCGCAGAGAAGATTGAAGGTTTTCAGGAAGGGGTTCGGCAATGCGGATGACCGGCACGCCTCCGCTCCAGCGCTGGATGCGGGCGATCATGCCCTGCAGTGAACTTTCCGCCTGCAGGAAGTCACCCAGGAAGAGAGCACAGAAGCTGTGCCTGTCCACATCGCTGACGGCGTCTTCCCAGTAGGCGGCACCCACGGCGCGGGTACGGTAACCCATGAATTCAAGAATGGTACTCAGATCATGCCGACGCTGCTGAGAGTCCTCGACGATTAGTACCTGATCGGCTGTCTCCATTGTAACGACTATCCCTGTCATCAAAGCAATGAAAATAAACAGCTTGAACTAATAAGAATCGCTATAAGTACTTCCTTATTAATTCAGTTAAGGTCTAAATTACTGTTTCGTCAAATTTTCTGACAACTTTAGTGGTTTTCCGCCTCCAGTGGTTATTTTTGACAAATTTTCGGCTGATTCAGATACCAAAAAGCCCCGCCAGATGGCGGGGCTATCACACACGCAAGGAATATTCTGACGGGGATCAGAATACGTACTGCAGACGACCTACAACGGCTGTGCCTTTGTCGTCCTGATGAGCCAGAACACTATTATCCTCAACATTTACATAGTTCAGGCTGGTGCGGATATTCTTAGTCGGAAAGTAGTTAACACCCAGTGTGTAACCATCCACCTTACCTTTTTCGACTGCCCCGTCCACATCAAGCTCCATCTTGCTAAACCTTGCAAAGACTTCCCACTGCCCGCCTTTTGGCTTGCTGAAAGCTCCACCTTTATAAGAGCGTTTGCCACCATCAAGCATGTAGGAAACCTGGCCATAGTAACCAGTAATTTTCGTGTCCTGTGTTGAATCTTCAGATTTAAGTTCACGAACAGCATATTCGGCTTGAAGTTGCAGAGACTGGAACTGAGCCGCTGCTTCCAGCAGGTACTCAGAGTCTTCTTTTACCGCTGAGATGACACCCTTTTCTTTCTCAGCCTTTTTAACACCAAAATTGGTACTCAGCTCAACATCGCTGTTAGCATCCGGGTTTCTGTTGTAATAGTTGAAGCCCAAGTGAACCAGCATATCGTCTTCCATTACAGGAGCAAAGGTTCCACGGAATACATAGCTGGCCAGACGCTCTTCATTGCTGTTTTTCGCATCTGTTTTTTGGCCATCATTGTGAATACCCAGCATGGCGGTGTAGTTGTCTCCACCAGTGGAGAATTCAATACCGTAATCGTTGCCTTCATCACCATTAAGAAGGTCATACATCATTGGGCGTTCAATACCCATGATCCAAGAAGAGCTTGTAGTATTCTCCAGACCGTAATCACGACTCCAGCGACCAACTGTAACATCTACAGGTTTGAGTCCAGTGTAAGTGATTTTTGCGTCGTCAAGTTTGATAGTATCACTGCTGCTTTTCAGCTTCAGGCCATATTTCCAAGTTTCATAAGCCTTGCCACTGAAGCCGATTTCGGCACGACGAATATAGCCTTTTCTGCCATTCTTGTAGGCGTCATCCGGATCAACAACGTTAGTGAAAAGCTTGTCGTAAGTAGCATAATCCCACTGCAGCTTACCCTTAACCTTGAAAGAGAAATCGCCGCTTTCAGTTTTCAGTTGCAGACCACCATTCTTGGTGCTGAGAACGATATCTTCGCCTTTGGTCTTAACAACGCCGGCACTGGCATTCATGCTCAGGGCCAGGCCTGCAGTAATCGCCGCAACAGCCAGAGAAACAGGCTTGAGTTTCATTGAGAAACACTCCTTGTGAGTTTTTGTCTTAGTGTTGGCTTGTGTTTATTGTTGGTCACGGAGGGGTATATTGGCGGGCAAATATTTCTGTTCCATGACAGAAAAAAGAAGCTTTAATTAAAAGGCGATTACTTTGTGCGCTGTCTCCGCTTCAGGGAAATGCGGCTTTTATCAACGAAACCGGGCTCATAAGAGCCCGGTCTGTCACAGAAGATACGGTTGAATTATTGTCGGATTAATTGCCTATATCGCCCTGCTCACCAGCATCAGGTTCATCATAGAAATCGTCCTCATCACCTTCCGACTGATCATCATCACCCTCTTCAAGAGCATCATCATAATCGTCATAATCAGGGTAATCGCCAGCCCCCTCTTCTCCTTCATAATCATCACTGCCGTCCCCCCCGCTGCCATCATCACCGTCAGCATACTGATCATCATCTGCATACTGGTCATCGTAGGCATAGTCATAGCCATCTTCTTCGCCTTCAGGGGAACCGTCCCAGTCATTGGCAGACAGTGACAGGGCCAGGCCGCTGCCGAAGAAAAGAAGGAAAGAGAGCAAGTATTTTTTCATCGTTACGGCCTCCCTGCCGTCGAAAACTTACTTTCAGTATATGTCGCTCGCCCAGATGCTGCGTCAGACCTCCTGAACCTGCTCCCAGAGCTTTCTCAGGCGCTTATCTGACACCGGAAAGCGGGTGCCAAGCTGCTGGGCAAACAGCGATACACGGTACTCTTCCAGCATCCAGCGGTACAGTTGCAGGTTCTCATCCATCAGCCGGTGCTTTTCATGAATTTCCCGGCGCTTACTCCAGGCCTGATAGAGATTATTCAGCTCTTCGGTCCAGGCCCTGTCACGATTGATCTGGGCGGGCAGCTTCTCCTGTCGCAGCAGAATGCCCTTCAGATACCTGGGGTAATGCCTGAGCCACTCCAGCCCGGCATAACAAAGGAATCCCGGATAGATCAGCTGGGACAGGTGCTGCTTGATATCCGCCAGGGAAAAAGCCCGGTCAAAGGAGATTTTGCCCTTGAGCTGCTTACTGACGGTATGGGCCTGCTGGAAGATCTCCAGGAGGATGCCATCCACCTCTTCAGCAAAGGGCACCAGCTCACCCTTACGCTTATCAATCAGCGCCTGGAAAGCTTCCTGATTGCGGGGCCACTCCTCCACATCCCTGACAAACACCGAGGCCACCAGGAAAGACTGCAAATCATCTTCCAGCGCCCTGGCCTGGATAATCCCGGTGGTCAGCAGTTTTACCTGTTTGAGGTTTTTCATCTTTGACAGGGCGAATTTCAGCTGGTTAGAGAGCTTGAACTGAAACAGCCGGGCCAGTCCCTTGCGGTTCTCACTCTCGGCCATGCCCCTGTCTTCGAACAGTTTCACCGAGACAGAGCTTTTGCTATCCACCAGGGCCGGGTAGGTTTTCAGAACCAGGCCACCGACCTTGCGGGTGATTTCCTGCGGCAGCTCACCACAACTCCAGTCTTTCAAACCCTCCTGCTCAAGAGAGCTGCCGGTGAGCTTGCGAACACTGTCCTGGGCATGATCACTGAATTTCTCTTTCAACCGGGTCAGATTACGCCCCTGCCCAAGAACCTTGCCATTCTCATCCAGCAGGCGGTAATTCATCAGCAGGTGTGGGTCAAGGTTATCTGTAGACCAGTGCTCCTCAAGAATCCTGACTCCGCCCATGCGGTGCAGATGATGCCCAAGAATCTCAGTCAAAGGCTCATCACAGATCGACATGGCTTCGAGAGCGCCTTTAACGTAATCAGGCACAGGTACAAAATTCTTGCGAACTGACTTCGGCAGGGCACGAACCAGCGCCACACACTTATCGTAAAGCATGCCCGGAACCAGCCACTCCAGGCGATGTTTCGGTAACAGTCTTAGTGCCTGAACCGGAAGCGTCAGGGTCACGCCATCATCAATAGTCCCCGGCTCAAAATGATAAGTCAGTGGTAACTCCAGCCCTTCCCAGCGGAAACGATCCGGGTATTTGTTCTCGGTCACCTGATCCGCATCGTGCTTCATCAGGTACTCTCTGGTGAGAAAGAGCAGTTGCGGCTGCTCTTTCTCAGCTGTCGTACGCCACTTCTCAAAGCCGGCGCCGTTATGGATAGCGCCATCAATAGCGCCATGAATAGCATCCGGCAGACGCTCATCATAGAAGCTGTATAGGGTTTCCGGATCCACCAGGATATCCCGCCGTCGGGACTTGGCTTCCAGTTCATCCACCTCGCCAATCAGGTCAAGATTGTGCTTCTGGAACTTGCCCCGGGAATGGTAATGGCCTTCCACCAGGGCTTCCCTGATGAAAATCTCCCGGGAAACCACCGGATCAATAGCTCCGTAGCTCACACGACGCCGACCAACAATAATGAGGCCGAACAGGGTGACCTGTTCGTAAGCAACCACTTGCGCCCGTTTCTTCTCCCAGTGAGGTTCAAAATAGTTTCGCTTAACCAGGTGACCGGCCAGGGATTCGATCCACTGAGGTTCAATCTTGGCGTTAGTGCGTGCAAACAAACGGGAGGTTTCTACCAGTTCGCCAGTTATCACCCATTTGGGTTTGCGTTTGAACAGAGTGGAGGCAGGGAACAGGAAAAAACGGCGGTTTCGAGCTCCAATGTAGTCCGCTTCTTCATCCTTGCTGCCCAGGTGCGACAGCAGGCCGGAAAGCAGCGATTTATGGACATCGGCATAACCGGCCGGCTCGTCATTCAATTTGAAGCCAAGGTCCTTGCAGGCAAGTGCTAACTGACGGTGCAGTTCACGCCATTCGCGCATGCGCATAAACGACAGAAAGTGCTGTTTGCAGTATTTGCGCAGCTGGCTTTGCGACAGTTCCTGCCTTTGCTCCTCGTAGGTATTCCAGAGCTGCACATAGGTCAGGAAGTCAGAATCTTCATGATAATGCTCACGGTGCCTCTGGTCTGCCGCCTGCTGTTTCTCTGCCGGCCTTTCCCTGGGGTCCTGAATCGCCATGGCGCTGGTGATAATCAGCAGTTCATTCAGTGCGCCGTTAGTATTCGCTTCGACCAGCATGCGCGCCATTCTTGGGTCGACGGGAAGCTGGCCCATCTGACGACCGACACGGGTCATCCGCCGGTTGTCGTTAACGGCACCCAGCTCCTGCAACAGTTTGAAACCATCATTAATGGCTTTGGAATCCGGAGCGTCAACAAATGGAAAGGCGGCAATATCACCAAGCCCAAGCCTCAGCATCTGAAGGATAACGGCAGCGAGGCTGGTTCTGAGAATCTCGGCATCAGTAAATTCCGGGCGGCCAAGAAAATCCTCTTCAGAGTAGAGGCGGAAACAGATGCCATCGGCTACACGACCACAGCGACCTTTCCTCTGGTTGGCAGAAGCCTGTGAAACCGGCTCTACCGGCAGCCTCTGCACCTTTGAACGAACACTGTAGCGGGAGATCCTTGCCGTGCCCGGGTCAATGACATAACGAATGCCGGGAACTGTCAGAGATGTTTCCGCTACGTTAGTGGACAGGATTACCCTGCGCCCGGCATGAGACTGAAAAATCCGGTTCTGCTCTGCAGCTGATAGCCGGGCATAGAGAGGTAGAATCTCGGTGTGGCGGAGTTTTGCGTCCCGCAGGAGTTTCGCCGTTTCACGAATTTCACGCTCCCCACTCAGGAAAACCAGCACGTCACCCAGCTTACCGCCCTTGCCTGAGGCTTCCAGATCCTGAATTTCATCCAGGGACGCCAGTATACCCTGCTGCAAACGCTGGTCAGCATCCCGCCCTTCCAATTCAAGGTCTTCCATCGGGCGGTAGTGCACATCTACAGGGTAAGTTCGACCCGATACTTCAATCACCGGCGCATCATCAAAATGCTTGGAAAACCTTTCCACATCAATGGTGGCGGACGTGATGATCAGTTTGAGATCCGGGCGTTTCGGCAGCAGCAGCTTGAGATAGCCCAGCAGAAAGTCAATATTGAGGCTGCGCTCATGAGCCTCGTCAATGATGATGGTGTCGTAGCGATTCAGAAAGCGATCATTTTGGACTTCCGCCAGCAGGATACCATCGGTCATCAGCTTGACCAGAGTATTCTCATTACCATGATCCGTAAAACGAACCTGATAACCTACCTGCTCTCCCAGTGAAACCTGCAACTCCTCAGCTATCCGATTCGCTACCGAGCGCGCAGCCAGTCGCCGTGGCTGAGTATGGCCGATAATGCCGTGAACACCACGCCCTACCTCCAGACAGATCTTGGGCAGCTGGGTAGTTTTACCGGAGCCGGTTTCACCGGCAATCACCACCACCTGGTGATCACGAATTGCGGCGGCAATGTCTTCCCTGCGATCCACCACAGGCAACGCCTGATCATAGCGAACCTTTGGCACAGCTGCCTGCCGCTGCTGCGCCCTGGCAACAGAGCGTTCTATGCGACTTTGCAGTTTTTCCAGGCCAGCATCATCATTGCGCTGCAAGCGCTGAAACTGCCTGCGCAGGGGAAAACGATCCCTGATCATGCATTGGTTGATGGCACTGCGTAAGTCATTTCGGCCGGACACTCAGAACTCCTCTTCTGAAGCTACATATATCAAGTCAATCAACGAAGCCTGTTTTCCCTGGATGAATACGCACAACCAGCCTGTCCATGCATCGAACTGTACTCAGGGGCTGTGAAAGAGGGTAGAAAAGAAAGTCAAAAGAGACACTTAAAGCAGGCCACCCCTACTACCCAAATGAACAGGGCTATCCCCAAACATTGATTATGCCCAATTACGGGATCCGTTTTGGGGTGTGGAGTATACCCATTTTCGGAGCTGGATGTGGGGTTTGGTACAGGGGCAGATGAAGTCTTCGGTGGAGAGGAAGGCGTCGTCGGCTCAACCTCATAGCAGTAATGGATCGGGCAGTCTGAGCCACTGCATTTGCCGGTAAAGCCAAGCAAAATACTCTCGTCATTGACTTTGGCAACCACGGGAGCGAAAGATCGAGCTCCAAAGCCAGAGCAATGTTTCTCATAACAGGTTAAACCCACTGAGCTGAGGGACACTGTACCCCAAGTGATGGTCACTATACGTTCACCTGGAAATATCTCTTTTTGTCCAATTTTGCCCACATTCACATAATATTGCGTAAAGCGGCCAACGTTGACATCTGATTCTCTCAGGTTCAGAGTACTCCAGCCTAAATCAACGCTGTCCTGGAGGCTTAATAGAACAGGTGCATCCCCTCCCCGGGAGATACTTTCTGAGCCTTCGGTGATACGTCTTATATAGCCAATTCCGGCAAGGTATTGATTGTCGAACACCTTGGCGACGAACCGCTGGTCACTGCTGATTGTTTCGCCATTGTAGTCCTTCCTGGCTTCTGTCAGCATTGTACTTATCCGGTTGGCACAGTTTCCAGAAACCAGCACTCCCTGCCTTGTGGTAAATCCGTCACAGAG
>JBPCXN010000241.1:0-6473 GCA_051008495.1 Endozoicomonas sp.
GCCTGCCTGTTCCTGGACGCTCTGGCTCTGCTCGGCAAAGCTGCCGCCCCCGGGTTGCATACCCGCCCCGACAGTTATGCTGCCGGGTGTCTGCATGCGGGCGGCATTGACGCCCTTATCCATCATCGACTGCTGATAACCCGCCCCCCGGTAGCCCTGGATCTGCTGGATCATCTCGTTTTCCAGGGGCACATAGATATCCAGGAACTCGTTGTAACGCTTCTCGGAGACCCGCATCAACTCTTCTTCGTAAGGATTACGTTCGACGTAATCACCACTGCTGCACATCGGGATACCCTCGTTGGGAAACACTGCTATGAACATACGACATTCCCAAAATACTGGTAGCCCAATATGCATGAAGCCGTGAAAGTATCGCTCACCGGCGTGTTGAGGGATCTGGAAATGGGTCTCCAGGAAGGGGATGACTATGCGGGCATGTTCCTGTTGTTGGCGTACGTCTCCATCAATGCCCTGCGTGAAACGGTTGGCGATGAGCGTGTCACAAGCCTGCTGCGCAAGGTGGTTAATGATCTGGACTCTATCGGGCATTTCCAGATGGACAGCCAGGAACGCTATTCCGGGAATGACCTGCATTAGCGCCCAAAGCATTTTGGGTTTGAGCCTGGATACCTGGATGGGTATTCTAGAAAAGCTTCAGCTCCCACTTCAGGACGGCCCAGTGTAGGCCTGTTGTGCGTAGGACTGGTTTTGTCATGAGCCTGGCCAGACCCACCTGAAGCTTTGACCAGATAGCCCCCTTTACAGCTCCCTTGTGCGGCAAAAGATTCCATTTGCAAAATAATAACTGGCGCTATACCCTTCTATCTATCAAAATTATAGGTATCAAAATAATAGTTTGTCTATGGAAGCAAGAACGCCAACGCCTGTAAAAGAGTTTCCGCTGACCCCGCAAACTGCCAAGAAGATTATCCAGGACCTGGCGAAAAACCATAGTCAGAGGATCAGGTTTGGCAGTCATGCCCGAGAACGAATGGCCGAGAGGAATGTCAGCAACCGACAGATATTTTCCGTCTTACGATCGGACCACAGTTTTTTTACCGAGAATCCCCACCCAACTGCAGGAGGTAGTTGGAAATTTAACCTGCAGGGATTTGCAGCCGGTGTCACCCTGGAAGTGGTGGTTGACCTACAGCGACACGATGAAGACCCATCGGCTTATCTGGTCACAGTCATCGTGAAATGACACGCAATAATGCGAAATAAAACTCTAAATGAAGAGAAGATAAAATGACTCTGCATCACTACACCGAGTGCGGCCTGTCGTATGTATACCTGGAGAATGGCTTTGTCCAGGACAGCATCGAAGGTGAAGAATACGTCGGTATTGATGACATAGACAGCCTACATGAAACCATTGGTCGCTTCGTAGTGGATAAGCAATCCACCCTGGAGGGCCAGGAAGTGCGGTTCCTGAGAATTGAAATGAATATGTCCCAGAAAGGTCTGGGTGCTCTGTTGGGTGTCGAAGACCAGACCATAGCTCGATGGGAAAAAGACCAGACGGCTATTCCTAGAACAGCGGACGTGTTGCTGCGCTCACTGTATCTGGAATCCATTAATCGGGAAAGTCACATAGGTCATCTGCTGAAGGTTCTGGCTGAAAGTGAAACCCGCGAAGCTATGCAAGACCTACGGCTACGAGAAGTTGAAAATCAGTGGCAGTTGGCTGCCTGATCACCTAAACACCGATAAAGCCCGCACACTGCGGGTTTTTTTATGTCTGTCATTCAGGTATCTGTTGGCAAATGTATAGAGATGGCAAAGGGGGGGGGCGGTTTAATTAATTGTAATGATTGCAATGATTGGAATAATATCAATCATTAAAACAATTTAAAGGAATAGCCAATGACGCAGATCATCGCCGTTGCCAACCAGAAAGGTGGCCCGGGCAAGACCACTGTCACCATGAACCTGGCCGGCAGTCTGGCCAGTCGCGGTTATTCCGTGATGGTGGCCGACACAGACCCGCAGGGCTCTGCCCTGCGCTGGTCAGCCAGTGCCGAAGAAGACAAACCGTTTCCGGCGGTCGTGTCAGGTCTGGCTCAGGCCGGCGGCAAAACCCACCGGGAACTGCAGAAAGTGTTTGGCCAGTACGATTACCTGCTGGTCGACTGCCCACCCGCCATTGACTCACCTGTTCCACAATCCGTCCTGCTGGTCGCCGACTTGGCTCTACTGCCGGTCATTCCATCACCGGTCGACCTGTGGGCAGCCCAGGGCATTGTCCAGCTGATCGAGCGGGTAGAAGGGCTTAATGACACCCTGAAGTCACGGGTAATGATCAACCAGGCGGAAAGCACCAACCTGTCCGCCGAAGTCATCAGCATACTGAAAGAGTTTGGTATTCCAGTACTGGACAGTCAGCTTCGCCGACGCACTGCCTACCGTGAAGCAGCCCTGTACGGCACCACGGTGCATGAATTGGGCAGCAAGGCGAAACCCGCCGCCGAAGAGCTAAACCAGCTGACGGATGAGGTGATCCGTGTGCTGTCCACTGAACAGGAGGAGCTGTGATGAGCCGAAAGTCCATGGCCGACAAGCTGAAGCAGACCACCACTGAACAACAACAGGACAACCTGGATAGGTTCGCCAAGGCGGATACGGCCTTGCTTAATGGCGGCAGCCGGACGAAGCCGGAGCCTGTTACAAAAGAAGAATCCGAAACGCTTATGGTGCGTGATGGCTTCCTGCTGCCGGAGGACGATCATAATATTATTCAGAGAACTCGTGATCGACTGGTCGAACAGGGGTTAGTCGCCAGCAAGGCGGAAGTTATACGGATGGCGCTGAGAGCACTGGAGAAGACTGCTGATAAGCCACTGACCAGCTTGTACCGCAAGCTGGAACCCGTCAGGCGAGGCAGGAAGCCGTACAAATGATTTGTATAATTACAAACATTAAAATGATTGTAATTATTTAAATTAAAACAATATATTAACCCGGACTGGCTCGTGGCCAAACTGACCAGCCCGGGGCACCAACAATCCCGCGAAGGAAGTATCCATGCAGTCCACATTCTACACCGACACACCCGTGTCCGGGCAATCCCGTACTGTCCGCATCGGCGCGTTACTGTCCACCGTCACCAGCACCGTCATGACCATCCTGCTGCTGGCGTCCATGGCCAGTGGCTGGCTGTCTACAGTTCTGTTGGCCACCGCAGGGCTCGGCTTCGAGCTGCTCAAGTGGTGCAGCTGGACCGACGCCTGGCGCAGCCACTACCAGGGCCAACATGATCGCCGCAACATCATGGCCCTGCTGTGCACCCTGGCCGTGATCCTGTCCATTGGCGCGTCCATCGCCACCACCCGCAGCAACCTGGCCATCAGCGCCAACGACACTCTGCAGGCACAGCAGCAACAGACCAGCCTGCTCGAACAGATTCTCCAGAAGCAGGCCGCTATCGATGTCTGCACCGCCGCTAACCGCATTACACTCTGTGCCCGTCCCTTACAGGAAGACGTCAGTCGGTTGCAGGCAGACCTGAATGACCTGGTGATCCCGGCGCCCGATGAAGCCACCGCCCTGATCCTGGACGTGGCCATGATCACCGGACTGCCATTCGATCAGGCCGCCACTGGGGTCATGGCCCTGGTCAGTGTCATGCTCGACGCCGCTGGGCTCGCCTTTCTATTCCTGCAGCAGGACGGCTCTCAGGTCAACAGAAAGCCTGTATACGCAGAGAAAAGTTCAGTCGAACGAAACATCACCCTACACGGACAAAACCCGGCACAGGGCCTGCATACAGACATACACAGTTCTTCTGAAGCACATACACCCCTATTGCAGCTGGACATCAGTGTACGCATCGATGAAACCCTGAAAGACGCCCTGCAGCGCATCCAGGCCGGCGACATCAAACCCAGTGTGCGATCCCTGGCTCAATCCATGAACCTGCCCCAACACACCGCCCAGACTTTGTTGTACTGGCTGTCCGATGGCGGTTACCTGCAGCGGCAACCCGGCGGTAAGGGCTATCGGCTGGCCAGCCAAAAGACGACATTGAACCTGTAAGCCACAACCCCGGCACCCTGCCCACAAGAGAGAGATATACGTCGATTGAAAGACAAAAACCAAAATTTCACGGCGCATATATGCGCCGCGAAATATCTCCAAAGAGGCAAAAAACACCCCTGTTTTCGAGTTTCGGAAGAGGGGTCATATCCATGAACGATCCAGTACTGTTTTTGCGTACAACGCAGTCCGAAGGAAAGAATAAATGTTAAAACATCAAGGAAATGACAGAAGGGACAACCCCGAAGAGTCGTTGCCGCCGTTAAAGACTCTCCCCGATCCGTTGCAGTTAGACCAACCTTCCTGCAGGCCTTCGCAAGAAGAACTCAGAAAACTTGGGCGGATATCTTGTGACGATGATGTGGATTTATCCCAACTGATGCCACCGCCCTTTATCCATCCTCCCAGAAAGGAAGTGAATAACAGTCCCATTCCCGCTAAAAAGACAAAGGGTTGGAGCTGGTTGTGTCGGCTGTTTCAGAAATAAGGTTGCACTATTGATGCCTGTCTATTCCCCACTGCCCTACGACAAGGTTTGTCTGTTAGCATTACCGGGCAGCTTCAATTGAACGCACGACATGGAGGTTTTCAGCTGTACCCATGCAACATCCTTTTTCGATCACTTACCAAGACCAGGATTACCCCCTCTATCACCTGTTTCAGAGGAATATAATCTTTGATTTGGGGGATCACGGCGAGATCACCGCCTTTTGCCGTTTCTCCAACCACTGCTACACCGAAAGCCTCAAGCCATCCGATGACCGGACTGGCAAGCTGGTCCTGCTGGATCACAACGACAACGAACGTTACTTTTGCCCGTTACGCTACGAGATCAGCCTGCTGTTGGAAGAGTACATGAGGACATGGCCATCCAAACATTCTTTTCACACTACTCATAACGGACACCTGAATTATCTGATGGTGGAGTACAGAGGAGAGGGTGAGGACATCGAGTTCATAAAGGTGGCCTACAACCTGCGACAGGACAAAAGGCGAAAGGGGGCTGTGATCCTGTTCATAGAAACCATGCACCCTTACGACGAAACCGAACCACCCAACCGAAACAGCTCGGATCGCGTCCGTTTTGCGCTACTGCTGAAGAAAGCCGCTGCCGGAAAGCCTTTACCCAGACCCTTCAACAAAAGGGGTGGACGAGGACGAAGATAGAATCCCAGAAACGCAAAAACCTACCATAAGGTAGGTTTTTACTTAATTCACCTCGGGTGCTCTTGTCTTTCGACGTAACCAGATTTCCTGGAACCCCTTTCAGGGCGGCCAATGGAATTCCCCACTTAAGAGCGATGGGTTTGCTCTCTCATGGATCCCCGCACACATCCATCTGCCATAAATAATAGCAAAACCATTGACCACTTGGTCATTAGAGTTTTCTATCGAATTTAATAAATCTATTAAAAACCTCTTCAAACGGGTTTCCTTTAGCTCAATAGTCCAAGGTTCATTGAACCAATATCTAGCTGCTGCTTATTGCATAAAAAAGTAGCTCAATGAAGTTGATTTCAAATTATGAGCCATGTAATAATATGAGCCATAGTTGATTGAGCCAAGAAAAACCGAAAGGGAAGCCATGACGATCATTGCCTATTACCGCGTCAGTACCACCGACCAGAACATTGAGAACCAACGCCAGGAACTGGCCAGCGTTTACCAGATCAACAAAGAGTTCAGCGACAACGGCATCAGCGGCACCGTAAGAGCCACTGAGCGGCCAGGCTTCGCCGCTATGCTCAACTACATCCGTGAAGGTGACACCTTGGTGACGGTCGATATTGACCGGCTGGGGCGCGATGCCATTGATGTGCAGCAAACCATCGCAGAACTCAAGGAAAAGGGCGTCAACACCATCATTACCCGCCTGGGTGTAAACCTGAACAGCGACGCCGGTGAGCTGCTGGTGACGATCATGGCCAAGGTTGCGGAAATGGAGCGCCGAAAGATGCTGGAGCGGCAGAAGGCCGGTATTGCCAGAGCACAATCAGAAGGGAAGTTTCGTGGGTCAAAAAAGTCGGCCGATCCGGATCAGATCCGAAAGGCCAGGGAAACCCTGAGCATTGCCGAAACCGCCGAACAGTTCGGGATCTCGCCGGCGACTGTAAAACGGTTGCAGAAAGCGAAGTCCGAAAACGTCAGACAGGAAGCTGGCGTTCAATAAGAAGGGAAGATAAGCCGCCCTGGACGATCGCCAAACCAGACCAGGGCAACAACACCACAAGACTTGAGAATCATTACGATGTCAAACGCAGTATACAAAATGCCCCTGTCCGAAGCGATCCGTACCTGCACCCTGCCTGAACTGGTGAAGCTGTTCGGCAACACTCACCCGGCCTTCCTGGCCGCCCTGGTGCGTGAAGCAACTCGACAGCAATAGTCTTTCCTAAACCATGGCCGGTGAATCATCACCGGCCTCTTCATAAGTA
>JBPCXN010000242.1:0-3424 GCA_051008495.1 Endozoicomonas sp.
TGATCATAAAGTGATCACCTGTGGAGGCTTTTCCCAGTTCTTGATACTTTTTACCCAAGTTTGAATGACAAAAATAGGTGCAATCTGCCCTCTAAATGCGAATGAGAATACTGATGCGTAAGCCCTGACAGTTTGAGGCTGTCATTGGCGCGGCATTAACTGAGCATGCACATTGAATACACGGCCGGTGCCTGTTTATTCCTTCCGAGAAGGCTAGGCTCTGTTGGTTTCAAGCTTTGGGCTAAGGCAGGAGGACATATCTGTGCAGTCCTTATGATTTAAACAGGCATGGGGATGGTATAATGGCACTGGCAGCCAGTACGGCTGCTCTGCTATTAGGATCCACATGTCTAAACCTGCCTTTATGATGAGCCTGTCCACCTGGCTCCGCCGCAAGCGTTACAGCTCCAGTACCGAATAAACCTACTGCCACTGGGTTCGGCAATTTATTCGCTTCCACCATTATCAACACCCCGCTGACCTGCCAGCTTCCGCGATAGAGGCCTTTCTTGAACATTTGGCGGTGAACCGCCGTGTCAGCCCATCCACCCAGAACCAGGCCTTGTGCGCACATGTGTTCATGTATCGGGAGCTACTGGCGAGGCCCCCTGAGCAACTAACCATCCACTGGTCCAAAAAACCGCGTCGGTTGCCCGTGGTGCTAGCCCCGAGGAGGTCCTGTCCATACTCGGTCACCTGCGCGGTCCCGCCCGCTTGGTTATTGCCTTGTTGTACAGCAGTGGCCTGCGCATCAATGAGGCCTTGTCTCTGCGTTTGCAGCACCTGGATTTCAGCCGCCAGGTGATCCACGTTTATAATGGCAAGGGTATGAAAGACCGCTATACCTTGCTGTGCCCCAGCCTGGCGACGACCTTGAAACTGCAGACGCAACACGCACTGCAGATTCATCGGCTGGACAAGGGCAAACGTGTGGGCGCGTCGATGCCACCCTCACTCGCCCGCAAATTTCCCGGCGCCTGGGCACAGCCCGGCTTGCAATTCCTGTTCCCCTCGGCAGCACTCTGCCACCATCCGGACACGCAACAACTTTGCCGCCACCATCAGCATGACTCGGTAATCCGAAAGCATCTGAAAAAGCGGTGAGTTTGACTGCGCTGCACAAACGCGTGACCTGCCATACCTTCCGGCATTCGTTTGCCACGGCGTTGCTGGATCGGAGTTATGACATCCGAACCGTGCAGGAGTTGCTGGGGCACCGCTCACTGAGGACTACGCAGATCTACACGCATGTGTTGCAGAACGGCTGCAGCGGGGTACGTAGCCCGCTCAGTCATGGCCGTCGCCGACCGTATAATTTAGGCACACTACCGCCGCCGTTGGCTGCGTTACGGTGTCAGGAGTGTGGGTCCGGTGAAGTTAGGACTACTGTATCAGATATAATCGACCGGGGTCATGACCCCGGTCGGGGTTCGGGCGGGAAAGAAGGGAAACAGGGATGTTTTTCTTACATGGGAAGGTTGGGGTCTGTGACATTGGCCTGGGTTTGTGCTCACCACTCAGGTCACTGTATCTCGCTCTCTATATTCTCGGCTTGGAAAAAATGCTTGCAGGGTTGGTGGAGTGTGCTCGAAGAGAGTGGTTTATAATAATGCCTCTTGTTGCTGTCTGGATTTGATTTGAATCCATTCTGCAGGGGGGGGCTCGTGACAGGAGCGGCTGAAAAGCCTGCAACGGGTCTGAAATTGCTTGCCGCGAGGCAACAGCCACTCTTCGAGAGATTGTCCCAACAGCGAATTTTAGCTGTGATTCTGCCAGAGCAGGGTAGCCCTGGCACAGAGTTGACTGGTGACCACTTCGCCAGTCAGATGTCATTAACACTGCCTGAAGTCAGTGTGTTTTCTTCCTGGGTGTTGTCACTACCCAGCTTATCGGGTCACAGCTTGAAGCGAGCTGATGTTGGGTTTAGTGTCTCTTCAAGGCCGTTTCAGGAGCCCGTCTACTGGGCTATTGGCATCTGTGCCTTCCAGACAGACCAGTGTCTTCTATCGGCTCCTGCCCATGGTTCAGTGGTTATTTTGATAGTCAGGCGTTCTACCGAACCCGGCCAGTCCATAGTGCTGGTTATTAAGGGAAAGCGCCCCAGCTGCTGGCATCAGCAAAGCTCAGTTCTATCTATTTATGAGCGCCACTGCCCGCAACCCTTGCGTTACAGGCTGTCCCGTCCGGCTGCAGCGTGATCCAGCATCGCATTGAACATCCCCAGGGTTTTCAGGACAGGTTATCCCATGTGTCGGTTTTGGACGGAAGGTTATTGCTATGCCCAATTATCATACTGCCAGTGACAAGAATTTTGGCTTTGGCCGGCAACTGAACTTCGCAGGCAGGAATGCCCTGCAGACTGTTATGGAGGGTCAGTTTCATACTATCGCTATCCACGCAGAACGCTGGAAACAGTTCTGTGCCTGGACAGAATGCCAGGGCATTAAAGAAGCTCATCAGGTGAATGAGCATACTCTTACTCATTATGCGGATTATTTGCGGGCTCGGCTGGCAGGGCAGGGCAAGCCACTGTCCGTATCCCCCCAGAACCGGCTCTCCACCTGTAATGTGGTGCTGAAGGCCTTGCGGGGCAATGATGATATCCGCATCAAACCGGCTGAAGCCCCGTTCCTGAAACAGATATTGGAATGTACAGAAGAAGATTGGCCGGAAGACCTGTTCCAGTCAGTCGCAAAAGAGATGGAAGATTGGAGCGGTCAGCAGGGAGGCGGTTTGTCAGCGGTAACAACCACACCTCAAGTAGACGAAGTGGTGATTACTAAGGAAGGCAGGGAAGCAGGAAAGAAACTGCTCTGGAAGGTGCAGTCAGAATCCGCCCGTTTGGCTGCCCAGCTGACTGGACTGGTTCAGGCGAAAACGCTGACCAGAGATCGAATTGGCAGGCGAGGAGCCCGATTGGATGGAAGGCGACTGCATCGAGTGGCACTGGACGATGGTCGTCTGTTCAAACGACGCTCTGAATCCATCAGCACCGATGCAGCCATCCATATCAGCTTGGATATCTCGTCGTCCATGAGTCCACGGATGGAACTGGCCAGGGAGGCGGTTCTGGCACTGGTCTCAGCGTTGAAACGGATCAATGGTGTAAAGGTCTCAGCATCAGCCTATCCTGGCCCTTGTGAAGATCGGGTTTATCCAATCATATTGAACGATCGATCAGCATTGGACACGGCGATGACTTTATCAGGGTTGGACAGCTATGACTCCACGCCGATGGCGACAGGGCTCTGGCATGCTGTGCATCAGGTGCTGGAGAGAAATGCCAGCCGCCGGTTGATTCTGATGGTCACGGATGGAGGGCCGGATATCGACCATCATCGACCGGTAGTGGATCTGGTCAGACGCTGCGGCCAGTCAGGGATTGACGTGGTAGGGCTGGGGATCAGTGTTCAGACTGTGGAGC
>JBPCXN010000243.1:0-5420 GCA_051008495.1 Endozoicomonas sp.
GTCCGCCTGCAATTGATATGTTCAGCTCAAGCCAGCGCGTCCAGATCAAGGCGCAGCTGTGCAGGAATACTTGACGTATTTCAATCAGCTGGAACGCTGAGATGGGCGCGCTGGCTTGAGCCCTTCGGGTGGATCGTAAAGCGGCCATCTGGCTGCGTTAAACTTGATTGACGTAGAATAACTAAGCCTTCACAAGTTCGCCTTGCATATGACCGCTTTACGATCCACTGAACATATCATATGCAGCGGGACGGAGTACTAGGGTGCGTTGACAGCTATTATTGGGAATTTCATGCCAGAACAGTTCGATATTGATATCAAGATCATGCGTGAAAAAGCTCGCAATGCTATTCCCCTGCTTAAGGCGGTCAGTAACGAGAGCCGCCTTCTTATTCTCTGTCACCTCGGGCAGGGGGAGATGTCGGTCACAGAACTTAATGAGCGATTTGATCTCAGCCAGTCAGCCCTTTCACAGCACCTTGGCGTGCTCCGGAGGGATGGTCTGGTGAATACCCGGCGTGAATCCCAGACCATCTACTACTCACTGGCCAGTATTGAGGCCGCCAGACTCATTGAATTTCTGCATGGCGAGTTCTGTGCCTGATTCAGGCCCGATCTTGATTGAATCAGGCAGCTGAGAGTATGCGTTCTGACCGGCGGGTTAGCTTTACTGCGTCGTTTTTTATCGACCCTGTTCGCAGAGTGAATCAAACATACGTTTGAACCCTTATTGACGTACTGGTAGACTGCGTTCTCGCAGGGGGGGGTGAAGCAGTCCAGCTGATGTCGTCCCGCTGCCACACAATCAAGTATCAAGCCATTAGTCAAAAAGGGAAGGCTGCGAACCCATGAAAATTCTTGTAGCCGTTAAAAGAGTCATCGACTACAACGTCAAGGTCCGCGTCAAGCCGGATAATTCCGATGTCGACCTGACTAACGTCAAGATGGCCATCAACCCATTCTGTGAAATTGCTGTTGAAGAAGCGGTAAGACTCAAGGAAAAAGGGGTTGCCAGCGAAATTATAGCGGTATCACTTGGCGCCAAAGAGTGTCAGGAACAAATACGTACGGCCCTGGCGCTGGGGGCGGATCGGGGGATTCTGGTGGAAACCGGCGAACAGCTCGGCTCTCTGTCAGTAGCCAAACTGCTTAAGGCCATTGTTGATGAAGAAAAACCTGACCTGGTGATTCTCGGTAAGCAGGCCATTGATAGCGATAACAACCAGACCGGACAGATGCTCGCGGCACTGGCGGGCCTGCCACAGGGAACCTTTGCTTCGGAATTGGTGATCGAAGAAGGCAAAGCCAGCGTTACCCGTGAAGTAGACGGCGGTCTGCAGACAGTCAGCCTGAACCTGCCGGCAATTGTCACCACGGACCTGCGTCTGAATGAGCCCCGTTATGCTTCACTGCCCAACATCATGAAGGCCAAACGCAAGCCTCTGGATGTCAAAACACCGGAAGACCTGGGTGTGGAAATCACCAATACATTGACGACACAGAAAGTTGAGCCGCCTGCCGAGCGCAGCGCCGGTATCAAAGTCGCCAGTGTGGATGAACTGGTAGAAAAACTGAAAAATGAAGCGAAGGTAATCTGATGGCTATTCTCGTTGTTGCAGATCACGACAATGCAGCCCTGGGTGCAGCCACTCTGAATACTGTGGCGGCTGCCAGTGCCATTGGTGGTGACATTGATGTTCTCGTTGTTGGCGCCGGCTGTGGCGCTGCTGCCGAAGCAGCGGCAAAGGTTGAAGGTGTCAGTAAAGTATTGCTGGCTGAAAATGCCGCCTACCAGAATCAGCTGGCTGAAAACCTCAGTCTGCTGGTGGCTGAAGTAGGCAAGGGCTACAGCCATATTCTGACTTCCGCCAGCACCACCGGTAAAAATTTCATGCCGCGGGTTGCTGCGCTGCTGGATGTTGACCAGATCTCTGACATCATTCGGGTTGACAGTGAAGACACTTTTGCCCGTCCAATCTACGCTGGTAACGCCATCGCCACGGTTCAGTCCAGCGCTGCCGTCAAGGTCATTACTGTGCGTACTACTGGGTTCGACCCGGTTGCTGCCGAGGGTGGCAGTGCTTCTGTCGAGCAGCTTGATACGGCACATGACGCCGGTATCTCCAGCTTCGTCGGTGAAGAGCTGGCCCAGTCTGACCGTCCCGAACTGGCTGCAGCAGATATTGTTGTGTCCGGTGGTCGTGGCATGGGTAACGGAGAGAACTTCGAAATCCTCTACAAGCTGGCAGACAAGATCGGCGCGGCTGTAGGTGCTTCCCGGGCGGCGGTTGACGCGGGCTTTGTGCCTAACGACATGCAGGTAGGGCAGACCGGCAAGATTGTCGCTCCCAACCTCTATGTGGCAGTCGGCATCTCCGGCGCCATCCAGCATCTGGCCGGTATGAAGGACTCCAAAGTCATTGTTGCCATCAACAAGGACGAAGAGGCCCCGATTTTCCAGGTAGCAGACTACGGTCTTGTGGCGGACCTCTTTGAAGCGGTTCCGGAACTGGAAAGCAAGTTGTAAATAACAGCTTTTGTCCGTTTGAAACCCTGAAGCCTGGCAGTTTGTCAGGCTTTTTTGTTGTGAAGAAAACGGCAAATACTGCATAATGACTTCGCATATGAAAATAAGCCGTCAATAATAAAAATGCACTCCGGAGCACCCTGTGATTCGACTTCTAATAGCGGACGACCATGACCTGGTTCGTACCGGCCTTTCCAGAATGTTGGTGGATGTCAGTGAGCTTCATATTGTCGGTGAAGCATCCAGCGGCGAAGAGGCTATCCAGCTCTGCCGTGAACATACTCCAGATGTCGTTTTGATGGATGTCCGTATGCCGGGGATAGGCGGCCTTGAAGCTACCCGTAAAATCTGTCAGACCTTCCCCGGCACCCAGGTGATTGCTGTTACGGTCTGTGATGATAACCTATATCCCACTAAGTTAATGGAGGCCGGAGCTGCAGGGTATGTGACCAAGGGCATCAGTATTGATGAAATGGTCAGGGCCATTAAGACAGTCAGCAAAGGTCAGCGCTATATTTCCCCTGATATTGCCCAGCAGCTGGCTCTGCGATCGCTTCAGCCTGGCTCGGAAAGCCCGTTCGATGTTCTTTCAGGTCGTGAAATGCAGATTGCCCTTATGATCGTTAACTGCGAAAAAGTTCAGGTGATCTCTGACAAGCTCTGCCTGAGTCCCAAAACCGTCAACAGCTATCGTTACCGAATATTTGAGAAGCTTTCTATTACCAGTGATGTTGAGTTGACCCATCTGGCTATACGTCACGGGCTGGTCGATTCGGGCAGGGACGGTCTTGTCCAGGCTATCTGAGCTCTTTCATCGCCGCCCTGTCTTCAGCCGCTGACAATCGCGGTATAATAGCCCTTTGTCCGCTTTCTACTGCGCTTTTCATGGAAAACAGTACACAATCACAAGGGTTCGACCACAAGACGTTCCTGCAGGAGGCCCCGACGCAGCCGGGTGTCTACGACATGCGGGACGAGGAGGGTGCGACTCTCTATATTGGCAAGGCCAAGAATCTCAAAAATCGTCTCTCCAGCTATTTTCGGGCCTCAGGACTAAGCACCAAGACCATGGCGCTGGTCAGTAAAATCGTCAGCATTCATGTCACCGTAACCCATTCAGAAATGGAAGCCCTGCTGCTTGAACAGAACCTGATTAAGGATCGCAAACCGCCCTATAACATTCTGCTTCGGGATGATAAGTCCTACCCCTACATCTATATGTCGACCCAGGATGAGTTTCCGCGGATTGATTACAAAAGAGGGCGAAGCAAAAGTGCCAAGGGGCATTTCTTCGGTCCCTACCCCAGTGGGCTGGCAGTAAGAGAGAGTCTTAACCTGCTGCAGAAAGTCTTTAAGCTCAGGCAGTGTGAAGACAGTTTTTTTCGTAATCGAACCCGCCCCTGCCTGCAGCATCAGATCAATCGCTGCAAGGCGCCCTGCGTTGGGCTGGTGAGTGCAGAAGAGTATGCTCAGGATGTTGAAGACACCAGAGAGTTCCTGCTCGGGCGTGACCAGGTTTTGATCCGCCGGCTAATCAAAAGAATGGAAAAGGAGTCGGCGGCGTTAAGGTTTGAGGAAGCGGCGGAAATCCGGGATCAGATCAATCATTTGCGCCGGGTTCAGGAACAGCAGTCCGTCACAAAAGGGGCAGGGGATGCAGACATCATCGGTTATGCGGAACAGGGCGGCAGTATAAGCTTCGATGTCCTGTTCGTTCGCTCCGGCCGGGTTCTGGATCATAAAAGTTATCATCCGGATTTTAAACTGGATACAGAGCTGGCTGATCGGTTGTATGAATTTCTGGCCCAGTTTTACATCAAGCTGGCAGGCAGTCGCAACTTCCCAAGAGAAATCATTCTCCCACTTGATATTGAAGGTATGGCTGTTTTTGAAGAAGCCTTAACCAGGGTCAGTGGTAAAAAGGTGGTCATAAAAAGCCGTATTCGCGGGGAGCGTCATGACTGGTTGAAACTGGCCAATAAGAATGCCGCTATCAGCCTGCAGACCCGACTGGCCAGCCGTACGCACCAGCAGACAAGAAACCGCCAGCTCACAGAGCTGCTGTCTCTTGATGAAGCCATCAGTCGCATGGAGTGCTTTGACATCAGTCATACCATGGGAGAGGCGACAGTGGCCTCCTGTGTGGTATTCGATGGTGAGGGGCCGGTAAAGAGTGAATACAGACGCTTCAATATCACCGGGATAGAAGCAGGTGATGATTATGCAGCTATGAAAAAGGCGTTGCACAAACGTTACAAGAATCTGTCCGAGTATCCTGAAAACACCCCCAGTGTGATTTTAATCGACGGCGGCAAAGGGCAGCTGGGTGTAGCAAGGGAAGTAATGAATGAACTGTCCCTGCAGCATATTCCGCTACTGGGTGTGGCCAAGGGCGTGAGTCGTAAGCCAGGACTGGAGACGCTTCTCTTTAGAGATTCTGAGCTGGATACCGCTGGCAGTGATGCGGCCCTTCTTCTGATCCAGCAGATCCGGGATGAAGCTCACCGCTTTGCCATTTCAGGCCACCGTCAGCAACGCGGCAAGGCCAGACAGAAGTCCACCCTGGAAAATATCCCGGGAATAGGCGCCAGGAGACGTTCTGCGCTGCTTAAGTTTTTTGGCGGGCGTCATGGCGTACTTGAAGCGAAGATTGAGGAACTGGCCAAGGTGGAAGGTATCAGTCTGAAGCTGGCTCAACAGATCCATGCACACCTGCATGGCAGTTAGCCCGGATATTTCATAAATTTGCGTGCGTCCTCGCTTGCTCCTTGCAGCACTAAGAAAGTTTTGCTCAATCGACCGTACACACCAGTACGGCGCTCAATCGCAAAATTCCTTAGTGCCACAAGGTTCTGCGCGATCATCGCAGCAATTTATGAAATATCCGGGTTAG
>JBPCXN010000244.1:0-2974 GCA_051008495.1 Endozoicomonas sp.
AAAGTCGGCAGCTACCGGGAATCCACGGTTCTTGGATTGGCGAGCCTGAAATTCAACCGCTACTGCTGCTTCAGCTCGCCCCTGTCGCGTATTCTGCAGGTACAGATCCGAAAGCAGCTGAACCTTGGCTGGGGTTCCCCTAAACATCCGGACTGTGCAGGCATCTCACCGGAAACCCTGCAAGCCGTGAACTGGGATCAGATTGATCTTGGCGAATGGCTGGCGTTGCTGAAGCTCCAGAACAAACTGCCGGAACTGAACGCTGAGACCCTGAAGCAGCTGAATCTGGAAACACTAACGGGAAAAAGCTCACGGTTGGACTTTAACCAGCAGCGGGAGGACAGCCGGAAGCGTTTGGAGGCAAGGTATGAAGGCATCAATACCTGGGACTTGAACGAGTATCACAACCAGAAATCCAATGCGTTGCGTCACATGCGCCCATAACGACAGCTATTGCTCCTGCCGAGGATACAAACTGGCTATGTGTTTGGTCGGAAGCATTAACGTCATGGGATTAAACGGAGATTCCTTGAAACCATATTGAAGGTAGAACTGTCTGGCTTCCTCAGAAATGGCATGAACCAGCATGGCTTTCACACCAATGTGGCTGGATACCACCAATGTCCGTAACATGGCGTCTTTCAACAAACCGGAACCCAGGCGTAACCCCTGATGTTTCTGGTCTATCGCCAGTCTCCCCAGCACCGTAACCGGAATCGGGTCGGGCATATTCCGGGCGAGCGACTTGGGAACCTGCAATCTCTCAACACTGCCACTGGACAGGGCATAGTAACCGACGATCACATCGCCTTTGCACACCACGAAGGTACGGCTGGCATTGGCTTTCTGATTTTTCAGAGCGGTTCTTTTCAGCCAGTCATTCAGCACCTCATGGCCACAGTCAAATGCCTCGGTATTATGCTTTTCTGTCAGTAACTCCGGAGCCTTGATTACTCCCACGGTGCTGGATCCGCCAATAGCTGGCTCAGTTTACTGTTTTCTGGCACCGGAGCTTCAAGCGCTTCTTCAAACGCCTTGGCCTGTGCTTCATCCAGGGTAAAAATTCGCTGATTGAGCAATACATTCATGGCTTCCCGACAGGCAACATCAAGAATAAAGGCGGTTCGATCTTTATTCAGCACAGTTGCCGCCATCGTGAGCAGAGCCTGCTGCACAGGTTCAACACGCATATTGATGGGAACCGTTTTAGCCATACCAACACCCTCTGTATATCGATTAGACTTACGCAAGTATAGCTATTAGATATACATAATACCAAGAAGTTCCTGACTATGGACATCCACCGCACCATCAACGACCCCATCCAGTTTCTGTTCTGGTCGCTGGATGAAATCTACCCGATGGCCGTCGGACTGATCTGAGGCATCTGGTTTGACCGGCTGTTGCTCGGCCTGTTTCTGGGCTGGCTGGGCTTTTATGTGGCGGGCTGGAAAACCCTGCCCAACCCTTACATCCGGGTGTTCCATCCCTGTCGCAAATGACCATTTGGGATTACCTGCAACACTTGAAGCAGTTGCGCCAGCAGCTCGGTGTGGATCGCCTGATCATCCTGATTCTGGTAGCGACCAAACAGGTGTCTCGGCCAGCACCTGAAACTTATCAAACAGCACCCTTATATACTGATCCGCTTGAACCTGGCCAAATTCACGAGCAGTGAACTCATAAATGGCTTCCAAACCCTGCTCTGCCAATGGTTTGAACCATAAATTGATTCATAAAACCAATAAGGTGGTATATATTTACCATATATTGGTAATAAATTATTGCATCATGTTCATTTTAAAAGGGGTACTACGGGCAGAAAGTCAGGAAAAAATCCTGATATACCTGATGCTGCGTGGCTCAGGCTACGGTAAAGCCATTACAGAATTTTACGGAATTTCCTCAAATTCTGTGCAAAAACAGCTCGCCCGGCTTGAGGAAGATGGCGTTTTGGTGAGTCGCCTTATCGGAAAGCTCAGGGAATACCAGCTTAACCCCCGTTACCCTTTTCTGTCACCATTGAAAGAGTTACTTAAGTCGGCGCTGCCTGCTTATCCGGACTCCATGATCCAGAGCCTCACAATGACCAGAAACCGTCCAAGAGCAGCGGGAAAACCTACCGTCGCTATGCCCTCAAGGGAGCAGTGACTTCAGGGGCAAATAATGACTGATTTTAGTAACACGCCCATTATTGAGCTGGCCGCCATTGTCGCCAACCACCTCAAACAACAGGGCATCCGAGTCGTTCTGGTTGGTGGGCTGGCCGTTGAAATCTACAGTGCAAACTTATACCTCACTAAAGATATTGATATGGTCAATACCAGTTACGATGCTCCAAAATCGCTAAAGACCGCAATGGCTGAACTGGGCTTTTTCAAACAAGGCCGGGTGTTTGTCAATGAATCCACCCAGGTTTGTGTCGAGTTCCCCTCAGCTCCTCTGGCTATTGGAGATCAGATTATTAAGAAAACCACTGTCGCCCACTCAGAGAAAGGTGACATACCCATTTTGCTTGCCTCTGATGTGGTCAAAGATCGACTCCTGGCATACTTTCACTGGCAAGATAGGCCCTCTCTGGTTCAGGCTCTGGCCATAATGATTAACCACGTTATTGCTCCGGATGAGCTGATGGCTTTTTGCAAAGCAGAGGGCGAACCGAGTCAGTTTGAAGTGATTCTGAAGCTTCACGAAACAGCCACAAAGCAGCGCTATAACTCCATGTCTGAATTAGAAGGACTGGTGCAAAACGAGTTCCTGAAACACCTGTAGTTCCCTGTTTTTCACGACACCTACGCTGAAAAGCCTGATGGACATCCCCCATGGCCAGCAACTCGCCAGTGACTTATACAGAACCTGCCCCCGGTCTTGTCACCCCCGAAGCCACTCCCAACCGAACTCCGGCCCAAATCCTGAGAATCTGGATCGCCCCCTGGGTCGACAAACAGGGTAACTGGCACAGCGGCGGCGTGGT
>JBPCXN010000245.1:0-3035 GCA_051008495.1 Endozoicomonas sp.
GCACCAATCTTCATACTCACGGTTTTCACGTTTCCCCAAAGGGTTCCGATGATCCCTCCGAGCTGCAATCCGATTACGTCTTTATCAAAACATCTCCCGCCACACCGCCGGTGCAGTACCAGTTTGACTTGCCTAACCATCATGCCCCCGGTACTCACTGGTTACACGCCCATCTGCATGGTTCGACGGCTCCTCAGGTTAAAGAAGGTATGGCTGGCGCGCTGATCCTGAAGGGCGAAGTGGATGACACCCTGGAAGAGGACTATGGAATCGGCGATGGCAAGGATCGCACCATGATTCTTGCCCAGCTGGTCGACAGTGACGGTAATAAGGCTTGTGGGAAAGACAAAAAACAAAGAACCATTACCACATCCATTAATGGTCAGTGTTTACCAAAAATTACCGTAGATGCCGGTGATATCAACCGCTGGCGATTTATCCATGCAGGTATAGAAGAGACCCTCAACCTGGCACTGGTGGGGAGAGACGGTATCATTCGATTCAATGAATTTGCCCGTGATGGCATCACCCTGGATGGACTGCATACTCAGAATAATATTCTGCTACAGCCCGGCTATCGGAGTGATGTGTTGGTGCAGTTCCCCCCCTGCGACAAAGAGGCCTGTGAATACACTCTGACCGATCTGGACACCCCTTCTGAGAAGAGCCTGTACGGCTTGGCAGAAAGCATGAAACCCATTGCCACTCTGGTCGTCAAAAAAAGCGCACAGGCAGCGATGACCATGCCGCTTGCCAATACCTTCAAGAATCCCTATCCCTTTATCTGTGACCCGGAAACATTCTACGAGTGTGCGGCGAAACTGGGTATAGAGAACGTCTGGTTCGCCAACCTGCCGAACACTGACCCCGAGCTCGCCCCCTTCAAAGCGGTTAATGGCTATGTTTTCCCAGATCAACCCGTTGAAGGCTATGCAGAAGGTCCCTCAGAAAAGAGCCTGATCCTGGGTGGCAAAAACACCTGGAAGCTATGGATTGGCGAAGCCCAGGGATCTGACGTGAGCCATCCCTTCCATATCCATGTAAACCCGATCCAGGTTTACGACAAAGACCAGCAGTTCAGCTACTGGAAAGATACGCTGCTTGTCTCCGCTGCTGACAACAGGGGCAGGGAAAACGCCATTACAGCGGTATCGCGCTATGAAAGATTCGATGGCGAATTTGTGCTGCATTGCCACAACCTCGATCATGAAGACCAGGGGATGATGATGAAAGTCACCATCCACGACAGCCCGAAAAGCGCTTTACAGGCCAGACAAAACCGGGACAAAGCCAGTGCCGGACACCACAGCCATTGACCATCAGAAATAACGTCTGCGTCATTATTTCTGCAGTGGAAGTAGAGTCAACGGTTAAGAAAAAACCATCTTGTTGAGCAGTTTGACGATATGAGACAAGGAGAATGCCTATGTCAAATGACTTCTACATTGTGAGCAAGCTGAACGGAAATGTACTGGATGTCGCAGGCAATAATTCCGGTGCAGGCACGCAGATTATCAGCTACCCCATCAATAGCCCGGCTTCCGGCAACCAGATGTGGGAACGGGTACCTACCGGGCCAAAAGGTCCGGCAGGCGGCCAGGGGGAGTACTACATCACCAGTAAGCTCAATGGCTATGTGCTTGATGTAAGGGGTAACAACGATGGCGCAGCTACCCCCATCATCAATTACCCCACGAATGAACCAGCTTCCAGTAACCAGATCTGGACGATCGTAGAAAGCGACCAGGAAGGCTGGTTCTATATCATCAGCCAGCTGAATGGCTATGTATTGGATATTGAGGGTGCTGATCAGAAGCCTGGCGCCCACATAATAAACTACCCCCAGAACAAGCCAACATCTGACAATCAGTTGTGGCAGTTCGTGAAAAAGGAAGATGCAGGCTCACATAAGAAGAAGTCTTTTGCCCCAGGCAAAAAGACAGCTTTTGCCACCAAACAGCCATGAGCGGCTCTTTATGGTGAGAGTGCCGCTCACCCCGAAACATGAAAATGGCTACAGAGCCCGATAGAGCTGCATTTTCATAGTAAATAGCGAGAAAAAACCATGAACGATACAGCGGAAGTAGAGTCAGCGGTTAAGAAAAAAGCCTTTGCGGCCAGCACTCAGATGAGCTGGGTGACACTGCCCAACTCCCCCGTTGCCAGTTCCAGAACCGACGACATCTGGTTCTTCAATGAGAACGAGGGCTGGCTGGTGAACTCCAGCGGCTATGTCTGCAAAACCACCAGCGGCGGCGAATGCTGGGAACCCAAGTTTTACCTCTGCCCTGCCTCAAAGGGTAAACCCTATCTGCGCTGTATGGGGTGGGGAAGCAGGAACGTAGGCTGGTTTGGTTCGGTGACCGGTATAGGCGACCATGGCCTGAGCAACCCGGAGAACTATCTGAACACCCTGTTGCACCACACCACTGATGGTGGTGAAACCTGGAAACCGGTGACCAACCTGCCCAAGGGCTCGCCAGCAGGCATCTGCGGTTTCTATGCGGTCAACGACAAAGTGGCCTACGGCAGCGGCACCAACGACCCCGGCCTTCCCGGTCCGGCCATTGTCAAAACCACTGATGGTGGCGCCAGCTGGGAATTGATCGATATGAAGGACCATGCCGACAACCTGATTGATATCTATTTCAAGGATGAAAAGACCGGTTTCGTGGTGGGCGGGAAAAATCACGACCAGTGCAGCACCCTTCGAGCCGGTTACCCACCGCCCCGCCTGATCAAATATGCCCAACTGAAACCAGTGATATTGAAGACCACCGATGGCGGCAAAAGCTGGACCAATGTCGCCGGTGACACCAGCGAATTCGCCTGTGGTGAATGGGGCTGGAAAATCCAGTTTATCAACGATCAGTTCGGCTTTGTCAGCCTGGAGAACTTTGTCAGCGCAGCCATACTGAAAACCACCGACGGCGGTGACACCTGGACCCGTCACGCGGTACAGGACAGCTGCGGCACTGTCATCAATAAAGACCTGGAAGGCATCGGCTTTATTAATGAAAAGCAGGGCTGGGTCG
>JBPCXN010000246.1:0-4094 GCA_051008495.1 Endozoicomonas sp.
GCTCTGGCCCGAAGGGTGGTTCCTAAAGCGGCCATCTGACAGCGTTAGACTTGATTGACGTAGAATAACTCTGCCTGCACAAGTCTGCCTTGCATCTGGCCGCTTTATGAACCACTGAACCCGTCAAACTCATTGAAACCATATACTGGTATCTGCATTAACACTTCGGGCTCTTACATTCATCAATAGCGCCTGCTCGTAAAAGCAGGTAAAACCATCGCGGTTCAATTTGTCCGGACACACTGGTCAGACCTGCACACTGACCTTGAGAGTTGCCGTGAACGATCAGGCACCGGTGAGCTTCCGATTGCTGGCATTTCCCATTACTATCAGGCTGACAAGCAACAGCAGCCGTGGAAAAGTGCCGTTAACCGCCGGTAACCGCGCTTCCATAAAAACATCAGTTCAAGGGATACTTCTGTGTCTACAGTTTTTGACACCAGCTTCTTCGATACGGTGATAGACCGCAGCCATACCTCGAGCCTGAAATGGGATCGTTACAAGGGTAAAGATATTCTGCCGTTCTGGGTGGCCGATATGGATTTCCGCTCTGCACCGGAAATAATCGATGCAGTGCAGAGCCGCATAGAACACGGCATTTTTGGTTACACCATTCCAGACGATGAGCTGGCCGACCTGGTCGTTGAGCGTTTACGGAACCTCTATAACTGGGACATAGAGAAAGAGTGGCTGGTCTGGCTGCCGGGCCTGGTGACCGCCCTGAACATCGCCACCCGAAGTGTTGCCGGCGAAGGTGAAACCGTGGCCGTCCCGGTACCCGTCTACTACCCCTTCCTTACAGCGCCCAAGCTGGGTGGCCGTCGTATGATTGGTATTGACTGGCAGCTGGTGGACAGACAATGGCGTCTGGATCTGGAAGCCTTCAAGGAAAAGATAACCAACGACACTCGACTTTTAATGCTGTGCAATCCACAGAATCCCAATGGCCGAGTCCTCACCCGTGAAGAACTGGAAGCCATAGAAGCTATCTGCCGGGAACACAGCATCGTTGTCTGTTCCGATGAAGTTCATTGCGACCTGATTCTGGACCGGAACTGTGAGCACATTCCCTACGCCTCCCTGAGTGACTTCAGCCGGGAGAACTCCATCACCCTGATGTCGCCCTCCAAGGCTTTCAATGTCGCAGGTTTTGGCTGCGCCTTTGCCGTTATCCCGAACAGTCAGTTGAGGATGCAGTTCAACAGGGTACGCCAGGGCATTGTGCCCAGTCCCGACAATATGCTGGTGGGTTTCACCGCCACCAAGGCCGCCTATCGCCATGGCGAACCCTGGAGGCAGTGCCTGCTTGACTACCTGAAGGGCAATCATGACCTGCTGATGAAAGAGATCAACGGCATAGAAGGTCTGAGCATGCAGCCACTGGAATCCACCTACCTGGCCTGGATCAACGTCAGTGAGCTGGGCCTGGAGAATCCGCAGAAGTTCTTTGAAGACGCCGGGGTTGGTTTTTCTCCCGGTGAGCAGTTTGGTGACAGGAATTATCTGCGCATGAATTTTGGCTGCAGCCGCACCACCCTGGCAGAAGGAATTCGCCGAATACGTACAGCTCTTAACAATCGCTGACATCATGACAGGTCACCCGCTACCTGGGTGGCCTCCCCCCGTAATTGCCCTCTGTTACCAGCAGCTCTACTTTTCCGTTTCTGATCTGTTATATTGCACCTGACTGATTCCGCCAGCCCTGATGCATGCTGTCCGACAACCGTTTACTGCCGGACAATATCAGTGTCCATTGCAGCTGATGCCACAGGATCAGTGATAAAAAAACAATAAAGATATTTCGGAGCAGTAAACAATGAAAAGAATTGTCCAGTGCATGGCAATAGCCTCCATACTCTTCGCTGCGACCGCCAGTGCTCACGAGAGTTCCGGAATCGCGTCAGGCTTCATCAGCGGGTTTCTTCATCCTATCTTTGGCTGGGATCATGTTGCCGCCATGGTGGCCGTGGGCCTTTGGGGAGCCTTTCTAGGCAGCCCAGCCCTGTGGATTCTGCCTGTGGTGTTCCCTCTGGTAATGGCTCTGGGGGGAGCTCTTGGAGTAGTAGGTGTGGCCATTCCAGCGGTTGAAACCGGCATCGCCGGCTCAGCCCTGATACTGGGCGCGATGGTAGCCTTTGCTGTTCGGCCGCCAATATGGGTTGCCGCTGTGATAGTCGGCCTGTTCGCCATCTTCCATGGGCATGCTCACGGCACTGAACTCCCCAATGCCGCCAACGCTCTTACCTACAGCCTGGGTTTTGTACTGTCCACGGGTCTGCTGCATTTAGGCGGTATAGCATTCGGCCACCTGGTCAAGTGGCCCGCCGGAAAGATAGCCGTTCAGACCGGCGGAGGCCTTATCGCACTGGCAGGTGCTGGTTTCCTGTCAGGAGTCGTTTAATACGCACCGCCCTGATAGCAATACAAACATCTGAGCGGCTTCTGTTTGCCAGCCGCTTTCCAGTTAATTTGACTGACTGGAGGCTACTGGCAAAAGGGAGGCCGCCGGGATTCGCCTGACCAGATCTGCATAGGTTTTGATTGTATGGCAAGGGTCTTTTTACTGTCCGTATTATCACTTTTCCCTCAGGCTGTTCTTGCACACGGACAGATAGAGGGGCTGAACGATTTTTACAATGGCCTTTTACACCCTCTTTGGATTCCGGTTCACATCCTGGTTTTACTTGCCCTGGGCCTGTTCCTGGGACAGCAGGGCCCCAGGAGAATCCAGGTTGCACTGATTGCCACACCCACTGCGATAGTAGCGGGTCTGACAGGGACCCTGCTGATTCCTGCCATCAACATTGATGTTTATCTGCTGATAATAACCATCGTCCTTGGTCTTCTGATCGTTATCAAGCCAGCAACTGCCCGGCTATGGTGTACTGTTCTTGCAGCTCTGGCCGGTTTGCTGGTTGGGCTGGACTCATCCCAGGAGTCGCTGACCGGTCTGAGCTGGCTGGTTTCTGCCCTGGGCAATTTGTTGGGCGCCTGCCTGCTGATTCTCTACTCGATGGGGCTGGCAGACTATTGCCAGGGCTCTCTGTGGAAAAAAACCGGCGTTCGAGTTATTGGTTCATGGGTTACCGCCAGTGCTTTTCTGGTGCTTGCCCTGTCCCGGATATCCAGCTGAATGAAGTACCAGTACCCCGTCTGGCCTGTCTTTTTCCAGCAGTTTGCTTTATATTCCCTGCCTTTGCCCGTAGCCCGGTTTAATGACAGAGCGACACTTTCAGTTTGAACAGATTGGCGTTATCCACTCCTGCTATCGCCAGAAATTCGGTATTCCCAGGCAACCGGGCATTGTCACCGCGGCCGAATCAGAACTGGAGCTGCTGCCTCCCTACAACCAGGAAAACCTGGTGCGTGGGCTGGAAGGTTTTTCCCATCTCTGGGTTCATTTCATCTTTCACCAGACCATGGACGAAGGCTGGCGACCAACGGTAAGGCCACCCCGTCTGGGTGGACGACAGCGGATGGGTGTTTTCGCGACCCGCTCAACTCACCGCCCCAATCCTGTGGGACTGTCTGTGGTTCGATTAAAAGGCATTGAGTCCGGCCATGGGCGGTTAATACTGAAACTGGCAGAAGCGGATTTGCTGGACGGCACGCCGGTGATCGACATTAAACCCTACCTGCCTTACGCAGACGCCCTGCCCGAAGCCAAAGGAGGCTTCGCACCTTTGCCAGCGATTATGGCGGAAGTAGAATTCACGGAAGATGCATTGAAGAAATGCCAGGCCTATGAACAGCGCACAGGACGTGCCCTGATCGAACTGATCAGACAGGTGCTCGGACAGGATCCACGGCCAGCTTATCTGAGGGAAACCACTGATCGCCGCCATGGCTCAGCTTTATGGGATGTCAATGTCGTCTGGGAATCAAAGAGTGACCATTTCCTGGTTACAGATATTGAACCCTAGTACCCCGTCCGCCTGCAAATGATAGGTTCAGCTCAAGGCTGCGCGCCCCGGGCAGAGCACTCAGGTCAAGGCGCAGCTGTGCAGGAATACTTTATGTCTTTCAATCAGCTGGAACGCAGAGATGCCTGGGCGGCCCCGAGCGCTCAGCCTTGAGTCCGAAGGATGGTTCGT
>JBPCXN010000247.1:0-8910 GCA_051008495.1 Endozoicomonas sp.
GCATCTGAGGATTGATAGGTTTGCGCATGATTTTGGTAAATAACGACTCTTGCTGGAAAACTTCGATGTAGATATTGGGTTGCAGGCTATTATTTTCAAGGGGTTAGGGTTTTCGGACAGGCACTAATTACCCGGAACTGTATTGTTTTTATCTCAGGGAGTCTTTAAGACTCAGAGTCTTTGCAAGACTCCCAAGTCAACTGGAAAAACTGAATTTCCTCGTTGGCCGGCTGGGCAGACAACCTGGACTCAAGCTGATCTGCTGAATTGATCCGCCCCTCAGTCGACAAACACAACCCTCTTTTTGATATAGTTCAGGCTTTGGATTTCTGGAAAAACCTTTGCTCGCTGTATGTACTGTTTATAAATGCGACTGATCATTGCTGAAAAACCCAGCCTGGGGCGAGCCATTGCCGATGTTCTGCCTAAACCCCACACAAGGCGGGAAGGCTATATTGAATCGTCTTCCGGGGACTGTGTGACCTGGTGTGTTGGACACCTTCTGGAACAGGCGGAACCGGACAGCTATGACCCGGCCTACAAACAGTGGCGGCTCGAACATCTGCCCATTGTGCCGCAACAGTGGCAGCTGCAGCCCAGGAAGAATACCCGGTCGCAGCTGACAGTCATCAGAAAACTATTGAAAACCGCTGACGTGATTGTTCACGCAGGAGACCCGGACCGTGAAGGTCAGCTGCTGGTGGACGAGGTACTGGACTTTCTGAAGCTCTCGGCAGTCCGGCGCAAAAAAGTGCGGCGATTGCTGGTGAACGACCTGAATGGAGCGGCAGTAAAAAAAGCCTTTGAACGGCTGCAGGATAATTCCGATTACGTGCCCCTGTCGGTTTCCGCACTGGCCCGTTCAAGGGCCGACTGGCTTTATGGCATCAATCTAACCAGAGCCTATACCGTGCTGGGCAGAAAAGCCGGTTATAACGGTCTGTTGTCAGTTGGCCGGGTCCAGACCCCGGTGCTGGGCCTGGTGGTCAGGCGAGACGAAGAAATTCAGAACTTTCAGCCTAAACCCTACTTCGAAGTCTTTGCGGTTCTACTGACGGAGCAGGGCGAATTCTTCAAGGCCAAATGGCAACCCAGTGAAACCTGCCAGCCGTGGATGGATGAAGAGGGGCGTGTGCTCGATAGAAGGCTGGCACAGAATGTCATCGACCGCATTACCGGAAAGCCCGGAGAGGTGACCAAAGCTGAGCGTAAAGCAGGTAAAGAAGCGCGGCCATTGCCTTATTCTCTTTCTGTTCTGCAGATTGATGCGGCCAAACAACTGCGGCTGAGCGCCAAGGAAACCCTGGACGTCTGTCAGAAACTCTATGAGCAAAAGCTAGTGACCTATCCCAGGTCTGATTGTCGTTACCTGCCCATGGAGCATTTCCGGGAAGCACCGACAGTGCTGGCAGCCATTCGCAGCAATGATGAGACTCTGCACAAATCTGTGGACAACGCTTTGCCTTCCCGAAAAAGCAAGGCGTGGAATGACAGCAAGGTGGGAGCACACCACGCCATTATTCCAACATCAAGGCGAACGGATTTATACAAGCTCGGAGATCGGGAGCGAAAACTCTATAGCCTGATTGCACGACAGTACATCGCACAGTTTTACCCGGATCACAGCTTCGCCAGCCGGAGAGTTGAAGTCACTATCGAAGGTGGGCTGTTTCTGGCTAAGAGCCGTGAAACCCTGGAAGAGGGCTGGAAATCCCTGTTTGCCCGCAGGAAGCAGGATGCTGAAACTGATGGTCAGCGCCTGCCTGAATTAAAAAAAGGCGACATACTCAACTGCAGGGAAGCGGAGCTGGCGGAAAAAGAAACCCAGCCTCCCAAGGCTTTTACCGATGCGACCATGCTTTCCGCCATGACTGGCATTGCCCGTTATGTAACAGACGCCGACATCCGCAAGATTCTCCGGGAGACCGACGGACTTGGCACCGAAGCAACCCGGGCTGGTATCGTCGAGCTGCTGTTCAACAGGAACTACCTGACACGGCAGGGTCGGGAGATTCATGCTACCGAAACAGGCAAAGCGTTAATCAATGCCCTTCCGGAAACCGTCAGCCGGCCGGATATGACTGCCCGCTGGGAAGCCTCCCTTAATGACATAGTTGAGAAAAAAGGTACCTACGGCGCGTTCATGGGACAACTGGAAGGATACCTTCAGACTCTGTTGGCCCAGGCTGTGAGGGAAGGGGTCAGTGGCGTCAGTCATCTTCCCCCGGCTGACAAGGGCAGAAAAGCTTATCGCTCCGGCAGAAAACGCTCTGCGAGCCGTTCTGCAAACAGGAGTGGCGGTAAAACTGTTAGCCGTAAGAAGAAAAAAGTTGATAGTAAAAGCTGAGAGGCGTCAATCGGCATAAGGATAAAGCTATGTTAGAGTCGTTATCATTTGCTGATGAATAACAGGGAATCCAAACAGAATGAAAAAGACTTCTCTAGCCTTGATGCTTGGGCTGGCAGGCATGTCCGGACTGGTTTCAGCCAATGATGGCTACTCCTATACCTGTGCCCACAGCCATAAGCAGAGAGTGATCGAGGTGATTTACCTGAAGCGGGAGTCCGAGGTGCCCTGCGAGGTTCGATACACCAAGGGCCAGCTCAGGCACGGTGATTTCCAGGTAGACAGTGAAGAAACGGTCTGGAAAGCCAGTTACGAAAAAGGCTACTGTGAAGCCAAGGCCGCCGAGTTTGTGAAGAAGCAGGAAGGCTGGGGATGGGCCTGCGCCCTGGACAAAACGGTAAAGGATGACACTCTGCCGGAAGATGGCCGGGAAGGCTAGCGGTCAAACCTGTTGTCCTGACGCAGATTTCGTTCACCTCTGAACAGACAGGGATAGCGACCATGGATAGATACCGCTGTCTAGTTGGGTTGTCTGTACTGCTTCTGGGCGGGTGTGGCGGGGCGCTCAGTGTTGAGTGTCAGAATGACAAGGATGGAGCCCTGCTGTTCAGCTGGACGCCCGGGCTGGATGTTGTTGATATTGCGGCCATGCCAACCTTTTCCGCCTGGAGTGGTGCTTATCAACGCCATGAAAAATACGTTGAAGCTTCCCGGCAGGGCTGGTTCGTCTCCTGGAGCCAGGGTACAGTGAATTGTGAAAACCGGGCTCAAATGCGTCGCCAGGATCAGCAGTTCAATGACTGTATTGCTGCTGGGGAAAACAGTGAATTCTGTCAGTCCCGCTATCCGGGGCTGAGGTGTGAAGGGCATAAAGTCGTCCGGAAATGGACAGCCATGAAGTACGACGGCAGCCGGGTAGATTACTGGTATGATCTGACTCCTCGCAGTGATGGACTGGCGATTCGTCGTGAGGACGCCAGCCGAAATCCGGACAAAGTTTTCAGGCCTTGTGGCTTTTCTCTGTTTGGTAGATTGAAACAGTTACTGATGATTGCTTTCAGTGTCTGAAGCCTTGCTGGTTAAGGTTTAGAATGCTGATCTGGATTTCATTGTTGCTTTCACTTCCATACCCGTGCGCTTTTTATGACGATTTTCTCTCTTTCGGCCATTCTTATCTCGGCCACCCTTATCAAGAAACGGACAGAGAACCACAATCTCGCCATAATTCCCATCAGACCATTGGCAGCTGATGCTTCTTATCATGACTCTGCCGTCATAGAAAAAGCTCAGAAGCTCTGTCACCTTCGTGCTGAGAAAACGGTTTTCCAGTATTTCATAGACAGCAGGGCTGTCCATATCAATGCGGGCTGTTGTGGTGGCTTCACTATTGAACAGGCCTGCGAATGACAATGGCAAGTCGCCCAGGTCTGATGCTGAAAGATCTGTATCAGGCAAGCCGAATGCTGTTGTATCGCAATTTGGTTTGTTTGTATCCAATGCTGTTTTCATCAACACCCTCTGCTCAAGGTTGTTGAACTCGTTCAGGGTGAACACAAAAATCAGGTTTAAAGGAGGAAGTTCTGGCAGAGAAATACTTCGATAACTGAGCAGCCCTTCTACTGAGCTGGGGGCGCCACCAGGAATTAATCTGGCAAGGTACTGTGGAATGAAGTGGCTGTGAAACATCTCACCGGGTTGTTCCATCAAACGCAGGTTTAACCCGTCCAGTTCCCTCAGCCCCAAGGTAAGAAGTTCTGGTTGAGAGTTATCATCCAGCAGATAGAGAAAAGAACCGGTGGCGTAGCCAAACAGATTCTTGCCCTGCCTGTCTTTTCGTTGTGAAGACACCTTGCTACAGAGGCTTTCCTGAAAACGGGCATCTTCCAACTCTCCCGTGCATTGCTTAAGGAGTTGGGCTGCGTGGATTTTGACCGTCAATAACAGGGCCGAAAAAATGAACAGCAGACGAACCAGTTTGAGCATAATCGTTCCGGACACCGTCACCACCAGACAAAAACATTCTGATCAAAACTAGGTTGTGTCCGGAACTTTTTCCAATCCTAGGGCTCTCTATAAAGGTCTTACCAGTGATGGAACTGGCCTCTCTGACCCCTGAGTCAGATCCCGGCAGCCAGACGGCAGCCTTGATTGATGGCCCTCTTGGCATCCAGCTCCGAGGCTTTATCTGCTCCGCCAATGATGTGAACGGTTTTGCCGGAAAGGTTATCAGCCAGTTCCCTCAATGGCTCTTGACCGGCACAGGTCACCACGTTATCCACGTCCAGTATTTGCGCTTCACCGTTGACTGACAGGTGCAAACCAGCGTCGTCGATTTTGTGATATTCGCAGGACGGCAGCATTCTTACACCACGCTTGCTCAGCTCAGTACGGTGTATCCAGCCTGTGGTCTTGCCCAGCTTTGCGCCGACTTTGGATTTCTTGCGCTGTAACAGGTAAACCTCGCGTGCTGGTGCCACGCTGTGGGCTGATAGAGAGTCGTGTTGTTCTGCTTTCAGTCCGCCGCGGGTTTGCAGATCCATATCCACTCCCCACTCATTCATAAAGCTGGGAATGTCCTGGCTGCTGGAAGGGCCTGACTGGCTGATGAACTCACTTAAATCGAAGCCTATGCCGCCAGCACCTATAACGGCTACTTTCTTGCCTACCTCTGCGCCATTAAACACATCCAGGTAATTCAGAACCTTTGCATGATCAATGCCTTCTATATCCAGCTTGCGGGGACTGATGCCGGTGGCGACAATCACTTCATCAAAGTCACTGTTTTTCAGGTCATCGGCACTGACACGAGTGTTGAGTTTCAGTTCGACACCGGTCAGTTCAATCTGACGCTGGAAGTATCTCAGGGTTTCATGAAATTCTTCCTTGCCGGGTACTTTCTTGGCGACATTGAACTGCCCGCCAATCTGGTCAGCTGCATCAAACAGCGTGACACTGTGGCCACGCTGGGCAGCTGTCGTCGAAAAGGCCAGGCCTGCCGGGCCGGCGCCAATGACCGCCAGCTTCTTTGGTGTGTCGGTGGGCAGGTAGTTCAGCTCTGTTTCGTGGCAGGCTCTTGGGTTGACCAGGCAGCTGGTGAGCTTCATCTCGAAGACATGGTCCAGACAGGCCTGGTTGCAGGCAATACAGGTATTGATCTCATCACTGCGACCTTCTGCTGCCTTGTTGACCCATTCAGGATCGGCGAGGAATGGCCGGGCCATGGAAATCATGTCTGCATCGCCCCTTGCCAGAACTTCTTCAGCTGTTTCCGGCATGTTGATCCGGTTAGAAGTGATGACAGGGATGTTCAGTTGATTGCGTATCTTTGCCGTCACCCAGGTAAAGGCTGCACGGGGAACCATGGTGGCGATGGTGGGGATTCGTGCTTCATGCCAACCGATACCGGTATTGATGATGGTGGCTCCGGCTCTTTCAATTTCCCTGCCCAGCTGGACGATTTCCTCCCAGCTGCTGCCACCATCGACCAGGTCGAGCATGGACAGGCGATAAATGATGATGAAGTGCTCGCCGACACGTTCCCTTACACGTCGAATCACTTCTATGGGCAGACGAATGCGGTTTTCATAGTCACCACCCCAGTCATCCTGACGCTGATTCGTACGCCTGGTGATAAATTGATTGATGAAGTAACCTTCGGAACCCATGATTTCCACACCATCGTAACCGGCTTTCTGGGCGTTGGCGCTGCAGGTGACAAAGTCTTCAATCTGGCCGTCAATCTCATCAGCGGTCAGTTCTCTGGGAGGAAAAGGGTTGATTGGCGCCTGAATGGAACTGGGTGCAATGCTTTGTGGGTGGTATGCGTAACGTCCGGTATGCAGGATCTGCATGCATATTTTACCGTCAGCATCATGGACAGCATCGGTTACCATCCTGTGGCCTGTTATTTCCTTATCGCTCCTCAGCTGGGCTGCACCTGGCATGCCACCGGCTTCTGTACTGGGTGAAATCCCTCCCGTCACCATCAGGCCAGCTCCGCCAGCGGCTCTTTCGGCAAAGTAGGCTGCCAGTCGTCCGTAACCATTTGGCAGTTCTTCCAGGTTGGTGTGCATTGAACCCATCATTACCCGGTTCTTCAGGGTCGTGAAGCCAAGATCCAGAGGCTCCATGAGATGAGGGTAGGCGGTTGTCATTGTTGAATCCCCAGCAGGCGTATTTGTTATCTGGACATCGTCAAGATAAAGTGCTGTTTTGACGCTGTCAAGATTGTCGTATAGTGTTCGGACAAGAAAAACTCAGTGTTTCCTTTCATGGCAGCGCTCAGGATGAATTGAATGACGGAAAAGAAGCGTTACCATCACGGCGATCTGCGTGAGAGCCTTCTCGCTGAAGCCACCACAGTGATTGCTGAATCCGGTGTGGAAGGTCTGTCCATGCGAGGACTGGCTGAGCGGGCGGGTGTCTCAAGAACCGCGGCCTATCATCATTTCCGGGATAAAAACGAACTGCTCTGTGCCATCGCTGAAGATGGCTTTAGAAACTGGCAGAAACATTTCCATGTGTTGCTGGATCGCACGCCTGAAGACCTGGAGTCCTGGTTTCACCAGTTTGTGCAGGTCTACATAGAGTTTGCCCGAGATCATGCCCAGCAGTACGACCTGATGTTTGGCCGGGCCATCTGGAAAAACAGCCAGCCAACGGCCTCCCTGAAAAAGCTCTCCACAGAGTGCTTCCAGAGCTACGTTGAATTTATCACGCACTGGCAGGCGCAGGGACTTATCGCCGATCAGCTGGATGGATTGAGAGTCGCCCAGGTGACCTGGAGCACCATGCACGGCTTCAGCCGTCTGTTAAACGACGGGATTTACCTCGAGGGGGAGGCAGTACGAAGCATCTGTGACAGCACGGTGAAGCTGCTGATTTCGAATCTTGAGAGAGCTTCGATCTAACCCATTCGCAGGATGTTTAACCCCAACCGTTGCCTGTATATTGTTTGAGGAGTCAGCTGGCTCCATTCCCTATGCCAAAAGTAACAATAAGAGGTAGTAGTGATGACAGCAGTGGCTGACCAGGAAGAGCTGAACCTGTTTCGCGATAACGTCCGGCGTTTCGTTCAGAATGAAATGCTGCCCTATCATCAGCAGTGGGAAAAGGACGGCATGGTTCCCAGAGAATTCTGGAACCGGATGGGCGACAACTTTCTGCTCTGTGTTGATGTGCCGGAAGAATATGGCGGCATCGGCGCTTCGTTTATACACTCCATGATTGTTGCCGAGGAAATCTCGCGATATGGCTGCGCAGGTTTCTGCGGAGGCCTGACTGTTCATTCAGACATTGTCGTTCATTATATTCTTAACTCGGGCACGGAAGAGCAGAAACAGTATTACCTGCCGAAAATGGTGACCGGTGAGCTGGTTGGTGCTATTGGCATGACCGAACCCGGTGCCGGTTCCGACCTTCAGGGCATTCGCACCAGGGCAGTCCGTGATGGCGATGACTGGGTTATCAATGGTTCCAAAACCTTTATCAGTAACGGTCAGCACTGTGACTTCGTAGTACTGGTCACCAAAACCAACCCGGATGTGCGTGGTTCCAGGGGGACCTCCCTGTTCATTGTCGACAAGTCGGCGGAAGGTTTTGAAAAAGGAACCAACCTGGACAAGATCGGTCAGCACAGCGCCGACACCTCTGAGCTGTTCTTTGAGGATGTCCGGGTTCCCGGCACTGCCTTACTGGGTTCCCAGGATGGTGGTTTTGCGGTAATGATGAATGAACTGCCCCGTGAACGCCTGAGTCTTGCCGCTGTCTCTATTGCCGGGGCGGAAGGTGTCATGGCAGAAACGGTCACTTATGTGAAAGAACGGAAGGCTTTTGGCAAGGCCATTGCTGAACTCCAGAACACCCGGTTCAAGATGGCGGAAATGGAAACCGATGTACGGATGGGCAGGGCTTTCGTCAATGAGTGCCTGGAGAGGTACCAGAACCAGGAGCTGGACAATGCCTCGGCCAGCATGGCGAAACTGTGTACCAGTGAAATCCTTGGGCGGGTAACTGACGGCTGCCTGCAGCTGCATGGCGGTTATGGCTACATGACTGAATACCCGGTGGCCCGGGCTTATGTCGATGCCCGTGTCCAGCGCATTTATGGCGGCACTTCCGAGATTATGAAGGAACTGATTGCCCGGGATGTGTTGAAGTAGAAACTCTCTCATCGGTCAGGCCCCTGGCTTCATGTCAACTCATTCCCATGCTTCCGCATGGGAATTTGCCTCTTCATCTCCCCGGTCAATCTTACTTTTGCAAACTTTATTGGCGAAAAGTCTCAGTTAAGGGCGAAAGCTTCTGAGCTATAATCATTTCATTAGCACAAGGCCTGTCTATCTGGTTGAAAATAAAAGGGATTTTTTTATGAATTTACAGGGTAGTTTGCATGCCTGCCTCATAAGTGTGTCTTTTCAAATACGCACCCTTCTTGCGATTGCCATTCTGCTTCCGTCTCTGGCACTGGCGGGCTTGAAAGTATCCAATCCTGACATTCAGGCTCTGATTGATAAAGGTCACTTTATGACGGCCTATCAACAATGTGTCGACAAGGGGTATAC
>JBPCXN010000248.1:0-11840 GCA_051008495.1 Endozoicomonas sp.
TCCGACTTCTTTCCATAAAAAGGCTATGGCGTCCAGGCGCACTACGGAAGTGCCCTGGGAGAGATAGAACAGGAGGATGTCGATCATCTGGATCAACACGTCGGGGTTACGGAAGTTCAGGTCGATCTGATCTTCGCTGAAGGTTGCCCAGATATGGTGCGTGCCCCTGCGGGTCTGGATCGGCACCAATAAGGGAGAGTTGCGGGGACGTGTGACCTGGCTGAGGTCGGTATCCGGTGATTCTTCGATAAAGTAGTCCCGGCCAGGCTGCATGCCACTGAGGAAGTCGGCAAACCAGAGGCTCTCCCTGGAAACATGGTTGATCACCAGGTCGGACATCAGCCGGTAGCGGCTGGCGATATTCTGGATGTCCTGCCAGTCACCCAGCGACGGATTCACGGCCAGGTAGTCCATGACGGCGAAGCCATCATCGGAGCTGTAGGGGAAATACGGCAGTATGTGTACATTGTTTACGACTCCGGCCAGGAAGTGATCAAGGAACTCATTTAGTACAGCCAGCGGAGCTTTCTCCTGTTCACTGACCAGGCTGTCACCGTAAGTAATCAGGAAAACATCCTGCTCTGACAGGGCCGGGACCGGGCTGACGGGGTTTTCATGAAGAAAATGTTCGACCCGGCGGACAATCCGACTGGCCAGTTCTCCGGCCTGCTCACCATAGGGCAGCTCCAGCAGCTGGCTCAATCGGGCATGGAAAGGGGCAAACGTTTCGGGGTAGCTCTGCAAGATAATCTTCTCTTTCTGATTGCCGGGCAGAGGATATAAAGCAGTTGTCGTGCCATTTCTCCTGCCAGTCGGTCAGCAGCTGGCATGACTTCTGCATTATCCGGTTGAGAACCTATTCAAGGACAGAAGAATGTTAAGCAAATGCCTGTTTCCCGTTGCCGGTTATGGAACCCGCTTTCTACCCGCTACCAAGTCCATGCCCAAAGAAATGCTGCCTGTTGTGGATAAGCCCCTGATTCAATATGGCGTAGAAGAAGCCATGCTGGCGGGGTTGACCGATCTGGGTTTTGTCAATGGCCGTAACAAGCGGGCGATTCCCGACCATTTTGATATCAACTATGAACTGGAAGCGGAAATTGCCGGCAGTGGCAAAGAGGAGAAACTGTCGGCAATCCGGGAAGTCATGGCCGCCTGTACCTTTTCCTATACCCGCCAGAACCAGATGCTGGGCTTAGGTCATGCGATTCGCTGTGGCAAAACCCTGATTGGTGACCAGCCCTTTGGCGTCATTCTGGCCGATGACCTCTGTCTCAATGATGAAGGCCCCCTGGTGATGGCCCAGCTGGTGGAGCTGTACAAGCAATTCCGTTGCACCATTCTTGCGGTTCAGGAAGTGCCTGAGAGCGAAGTCGATAAGTATGGTGTTATTGCTGGCGATGCGCTCAGCGATAATCTGATCCGCGTAACTGACATGGTGGAGAAACCTGACCCCTCGGAAGCACCGAGCAATCTTGCCGTGATTGGCCGGTATATCCTGACGCCGGATATTTTCGACATCATCGACGACACTAAGCCAGGAATTAATGGTGAGGTTCAATTGACTGACGCCATTCTTACCCAGGCGCAGCAGGGCTGTGTCATAGCCTGCAAGTTTTCCGGGAAGCGTTACGACTGCGGCAGCATTGATGGTTTTGTCGAAGCCACCAACGCGGTTTATCAGAAGCAGTTGCAGAGAAGGTAATGCCTTTGAGCAAAGTACGATACCTGGTCTTCACTGACCTGGATGGCAGTTTACTGGATCACGACAGCTATTCCTGGAGCCTGGCGCACGAAGCCCTGCAGTTGCTGGAACAGAGGCAGGTTGCCGTCATCTTCAACACTAGCAAAACGGTTGCCGAAGTCCGGGGCCTTCAGAAGGCAATGGGTATCAGACAGCCGTTTATTACCGAAAATGGCCAGGTGACGACCATTCCTGGTGAGCAACAGCAGCTTCATGGTTTGTCGTATGAAGCTATACGACAGATATTAAATGAAATGCGGAAGCAGCATCGTTTTCAATTTACCGGTTTTGGCGATTGTCCTGCAGAACAGATTGTCGAGCTGACCGGGCTGCCACTGGCGGAAGCTCGACTGGCTGCTCTGCGCCAGGCCAGTGAGCCATTGGTGTGGCAGGACAGTGAAGAGGCTCTGCAGGCATTCCGACAATTGCTGGAAAAACAGGGGCTGTTGCTGCACAGAGGCGGACGCTTTTTTCACGTTTGTGGCGACAGTGATAAAGGCCGGGCCACTGCTCACCTTGTAGAGCAGTACAAACGTAAGTTTCCTGGCACAAAGTGGATAACCATTGGCCTGGGTGATGGTATGAATGATCTGCCTATGCTGGAGGCTGTCGATCTACCCGTGCTGATTCGTTCGGATCATGGTGCCGCACCAGACATCAGTCATCTGCCTGATGTTCTGAAAACCTCTGAACCAGGTCCGGCTGGGTGGAACCAGGCCATCCTGCAACTCCTCAAGAACGATGAATAACAACAAGATCAAGGAGAGTTCTCATGGGTGACTTCTACCAGAATGGCATCATCACCAATTTCCATAACCTCAGAGTCCGCTCCACGGAAGACATGGAAAGGGAGTTGGTGGCTTTTTCCCGGCAGCGCCCCATGTCCCTGGTGCTGCCCTCTCTTTATTCCGAGCTGGAAGGTCCGGCGCTGGGCAACATAGTCCAGGAACTGAGTCAGGTAAGATATCTGTCGGAAATCGTTATTGGCCTGGACAGGGCAGACAGCAATCAGTTTGCCCATGCCCGGGACTTTTTTGGCCAGCTCGGCCAGCATCACCGGGTTCTCTGGCAGGATGGCCCCAGGCTGCGGGAGCTGGACCGTCTGCTGGAGAGCAAGGGGCTGGCGCCGAAGGAGGCCGGAAAGGGGCGAAATGTCTGGTACTGCTACGGTTATGTGCTGGCATCGGCAAAATCAGAAGCAGTGGCGCTGCACGACTGCGATATCGTTACCTACGACAGAAGTCTTCTGGCTCGATTGCTTTACCCGGTGGCAAACCCGGCATTCAGTTATGAATTCTGCAAAGGCTATTACGCGAGAGTCGCCAACAACAAACTCAATGGCCGTGTTAGCCGGCTGCTGGTAACACCTCTGCTACGGGCTCTGAAAAAAATCTTTGGCCCCATGGAATACCTGGAATATCTCGACAGTTTCCGCTATCCGCTGGCCGGCGAGTTCTCCATGCGCACCGATGTGTTCAACGACATCCGTATTCCCAGCGACTGGGGGTTGGAGATCGGTGTGCTGTCCGAAGTGAAGCGGAACTATTCCAGCAAGCGCCTGTGTCAGGTGGATATTGCTGATGTTTATGACCACAAGCATCAGCCTCTGTCGGAAAACGACATCACCGGCGGCCTGTCAAAGATGAGTCACGACATCGTCAAGGCCATCTTCCGCAAGCTCGCCACCAACGGCACCCAGTTCAATACGGAAACCTTCCGCACCATAAAAGCAACTTACTACCGGGTTGCCCTGGATTTCATCGAGTCCTACTACGACGATGCTGTGATCAACGGCCTGCATGTAGACCGGGACGGTGAAGAGCGAGCCGTGGAACTGTTCGCCAGGAATATCATGGAAGCCGGCCAGCACTTTCTGGAAAACCCCATGGAAAGACCGTTCATCCCCAGCTGGAACCGGGTTGTCTCGGCCATTCCTGATGTGCTGGAACGACTCTACGATGCGGTCGAAGAAGATAATCGCTAAGGAATAGTCCAAAAATAACTTCCACATTTGGCTCAAGCCCGAAGCCCGTTCGGGCTGAGCTTGTCGAAGCCTTGTGCTATTGCTCTTCGACAGGCTCAGAGCGAACGGAGATTCGATTCAGAATAGGGATGTTATTTTTAGACTATTCCTAATCAGCTTTCAGGAGGGCTTATTGGCCAATGAAGCTGCCCGTTCTGGTCATAATATTCCTCGGTGACCTGCTCACCATTAATGGTCAGAACCATGCAGCCGTTGGTGACCTGTGGCATTTTTAGCCGTGTCAGGAGTATGGCCATAACATATGTGTTAGTGCCATTTGACAGAAATTCAAACAAACTCTCAGTCATCTAAATAGTTTTTTGGAGGTTTGTTATGAACCCAGTTCCACCGGGAAAGCCTGGCTTGGTGGGAGCACAAAACTCCTGTATATCCACAAAGCCACTATGCGAAAGGTTGCAGGCTTTTGGCCGTAGACTGTTGGAAGCAGTGCCTGTCAGGGAATATATCCAGTCCGGGCTTGATAAAGCGTACGGAAGTATAGTGGGTGAGCCTGTTTTTGATAGAACGCCTCAGATGCTTCCGGATGACCTGGTCTCTCGGAAAAAGAAGGCTTTAGATCAGAAAGGCGATCCTTTCGAAGTTAAAGAAGGGGCTGGTGCAGGCCAGGTGCTTTTTTATGACAGCACACCGAAATCGCTGAACAGACGTGATCAGCTGGTAGCGCTGGGTCGGGAAATTATAGCGGAGATTGAGAGTAAGGGGCTGTTTATCCCTAACCGCAGGCAGGGCGCATTTAAGATATTCACTGGGCAAAACCCCTACGCCAGAAACAATATCAACCCAGCGTTTCGCAGATACGCTGAGATGGGTCGTGGCGGTGCTGAAGTGAGGAGCGCAACGATTGAAAATGATTTTGACAAGGTCGTAAATGATGCCAACCAAGTATTAGGCAATGCCAGGAATGATACCAGCTGTGACATAACCAGCACTGGAGTTGCCCAATGTTACGAGTTAACAGTTCTAGCATTGAGCGAAATTGCGAAACGAGACATCAATTCACAGTTTGGATGTATGGTTTACATGACCTTCATACGGTTTCTTGATGAGAACAATAAGCTCCTGGATACTCACTATTTCGTTATTCTGCAGGACAGTGAGTTGCCAACAGACTGCATACTTACGGTTCGCAAGAATGAGCAGGCTTCCGATCCCCACCACAAACAGCAGTGGCAGTACCTGGCGGATGTGGATACCAAAACCTGTGTGATACTCGATCCTTGGATGGGTGACGTTTGGACGACTCAGTTCGATGATTACAACCAGAGACTGACCAATGACATGGGTCTGCAAAACAAGGTTCATCGTGTAGAAATCAACTTCTTTAATTTAGGCTCCAACCTATAATGATGGGCAACGCAGCCAACAGCTGGAAGCCATCTAAATAGTCGTGCAATCGAAAACATATATTTTCTCTCTGTAGCCCTCAGACGGTGGGTTGACAGTTGGGAAAAGCAATGGTTGGACTACTTATAGCGCCACTTTACGATGCGGTTGAAGAAGATAACCGTTAAGCATCAGTCTTCAGAAAGGCTGGCTGGCCACTGGAGCTGCCGGTTCTGGTCATAATATTCCTCGGTGACCTGCTCACCATTAATGGTCAGAACCATATAGCCGTTGGTGACCTGTGGCGTGTTGGCCGCGTCAGGAGTATGAGCGTAAAAATCAATGGTATTTCTCAGGCTGCCGTCGCTGTCGAAAAAGCCTGCCCCCCTGCCAATAGGCATGCCACTGTGGCCTACGCATCGGGCATGGGTGTGATTAAGGCCAGCATGGGACTGCCCGGAGTATACGACTCCGGCGTGTTTATGGCCGTAGTACCAGTATGCAGGCATCTGACTGTTCAGGGCATCAGCGACATCTGTCCACAGCTGCAGTGGTGAGTCGCCTTCAACCGATATCGGGTTGTGATGACTGAGCAGAATCAGGCTGCTGTTTCTGTCCCGGTATTCCTGCAGAAGCTTTATCTGGCCCTGGTCAGTAATGCGTCCAGGTTTATACTGTACGCCGCTGGCATAGTAAGCCGAATCCAGCCCGATAATGACCCAGTTGCCGTATTCCAGGGCAAAGAAACTACTGTTCTGCTGCAATGAAAACACCGGGTGAGACAGGGATGAGAAATAACTCAAGCCTCCACCGTCCATCTCGTGATTGGCGTTCAATCTTAGTGCTTTGGTGATACCAGAGTGAAAACCCGGCAGGAAACGGGACTCTTCTTCCGCCACAGTGCCTGAGTAATACACGTCACCAAGATGGGTGACTATGTCCGCATTTTCCTGTTTTATCGCTGTCATGACCGCCCGGGCAGAAGCTGTATCCGTGCCCCAATCTCCCATCAGTACCAGCTTAAGCTGATCACCCTGCAACTTACCCCTTCCGGGACTGCTATTAAACGAGGCTCTATTCAGCTGACCAGCGGCTTGAGCGGCATAACTGACTCCGGTCAGAAGCCAGCCTGGGTCCAGCTCGGCAAAATCCCGGCAGCCAATCAGTTCACCTTCAGAGGTGACTTCCGGTTCACTGAGCCTTTCCATCCAGCGAAAAATGGTCAGCTCGTTGACCTGGTTTTCCGGCATGCCATGATCGACCAGAGTGCTGTATTCCCTGGGCATCTGGTCAGACAGCAGATAGGGAAGCAGTCCCTGCCCGGAAAGGTGGTCAATGCTCAGCTCGTCGTCATAACAGGCTCTGATCAGGTAATCCTGCTGCCTTGTGACTTTCTGCCAGAAGGTATCCCACATCTTCTGATGTCTGACTCTGTGCGTTTTCATATAGCTGGCCAGGTCTCTGGTCTGTTGTATGACGGCATCAGGCAGGATGAGCTTATTTGGATGGCAGTCGATCTCCGTGGCGCTTCTTTTTTCGGGGGGCTGTATCAGCGGGCCAGGGACCTGTGTGTATAACGGAACGGATTTAGCCAGTATGGGCACAGCCAGAATACTGACCGACACAGTGGCTTTCAAAAGAGAGCTTGTCATGACTGGTGACCTTCCAACGACAGAAACAGTTTTTCGTGATCTTTGAAAGCATATGGAAGCCTTCCTTCAGGTTCGGGAAAAACGTGTATCAGCACAGAGAATAGTGGCCTTCAGGGAGTTTGTCAGCCGAAAAATAGCAGAGCGAGAAGCTCGACACTTTATGAAATTTCCAGGTTAAGGGGGCATACATTGAGTGGTTTTAGAAAAGCGTGAGAGCCTCGTGATAATTCTGTGAGAATTTCCTGCGATGTTTTCAGTCTCATCATTCCTGGAGAACCAAAATGGGACTGGAAACACTAAGTAGAGAGGGGGGGGCTGTCAGACGCGGTGCTGCTCATTTGTTTAAATCACTGACCAGGTCAGTCAGGCAACAGGGCTTTAACCGGGAAGCGTTCAGCGGGCTGCCCCCGGAAGAGCGGCAAAAGTTCGAGTTGTTTGGCCAGGGAGTCTTTGAACAGGTGCCTTATGACGTAATTCACCATGCCATCGAGAAGCACAGCCATGAACAGGCTGACAAGATTGCCGCTCGTCATCTCGATCAGCAGATCAGCTATGGTGAGCTGAACCAGCAGGCCGAGCGCCTGTCTGCGGAGCTTTCCTTGCGGGGCATTGGCCGGGGGGATAACGTCGGTCTGTTTGTGGAGCGTTCCATTCCCATGCTGGTGGGAATACTGGCGATACTGAAGACAGGCGCCGCCTATGTGCCTCAGGATGCCAGAATCACCCCTGCGACCCAGCTGGATCAGATCATTGAGTCGGCGGACATCAGGGTTATCCTGACCCTGTCGCATTTGCAGGAGAGCATACCGGTTGGCACAAATCGGGAGATTCTCACTATTGACCAGATGCTCCCCGAAGCCAATAACGGGCGCATTTATCTATATGCCAGCCTGCCAAAGACAGCGGTGCAACAGCAGGATGACTGCTTTGTGCTGTTTACCTCTGGGACCACGGGACGTCCCAATGGAGTCAGGGTCACCCACGGCAATGTCTGTAACATCCTCCTCACCGAACCGGGCAGTCTGGGCATGAAACCCGGCAGCCAGGTCTCGCAGCTGCTCAATATCGCCTTTGATATGGCCGCCTGGGAGATACTGGGATGCCTGGCCCATGGCGCCACTCTGGTTATTCGGGGCAAGGATTTCAATGAGGCAGCGCAACAGGCTGATGTCATTATTGCCACCCCGAGCATCCTGGGAACTATAGATGCCGATCTCTGTAACCGAGTCAGAACTGTGGCCGTAGCTGGTGAGCCCTGTCCACGTCCACTTGCGGATAAATGGGCAGCCAGGTGTCGTTTTTATAACGGCTGTGGCCCCACGGAAACCACCATCATCAATACCGCCCAGCATTATTGCAGCAGTTCTCCACGACTCACCATTGGCAAGCCAACGCCCAACAACACTGTATACATTCTCGATGAGCACATGCAGCCGTGCAGGGTCGGCGAAGTTGGCGAGATCTGGGCCGGAGGGGCCGGTGTCACGGCAGGTTACATCAATAATCCACAGCTTAACCAGGATCGCTACCGGCTGGACCCCTTCCTGAATAACGGCAGCCAGATGTTCCGAACCAGGGATTTGGGCCGCTGGACTGATGATGGTGAGCTGGAACATTTTGGTCGTACTGATGACCAGGTGAAAGTACGTGGCTTCCGGGTGGAGCTGGATTCAGTGTCGGCTGTTATGGAGGGTGTAGAGGGCTGCCAGCAGGCGGTCACCCTGAAGCTGGATGATAACAATCTGGTGTCGTTTGTCCGGCCTGCTGTCGTTGACCTGGAGCACTGCCGTCAGGCGGTCGCAGCCGCACTGCCCTATTACTGTATCCCTGCCACTGTTGTTGCCCTGGATCATTTTCCGATGACCAGCAGGGGGAAGGTGGATAAGCGTGCCTTGCTTGAAAACTCGTTTGAAAACTCGCTTGAGAAAGAGCCGAAAAGCCTGACAGACAGGCCTGCAGCCATTGAAACAGAAGAGCCGGAAGGAGTGGCGTCATGATAGACAGTATTGCCGAGCAGCCCCTGGAAGAAAAACAGGGCGTTATTGCCCGGATTCTCCGGCATCGCTATCTGGAACATTACAACCGTCTGGTCTTTCTGGTGGCCGCAGTCAATCTGACGCTGCTCTGGTTCGGGCTGAATGAAGGGGGCTGGTGGAGCGCACAAGGCATACAGCTGGATATTCTGTCAGATCTGGTTCTGGGCAACTTTGCTGTAGCCGTGCTGGTTCGTCAGCAATATGTCATTAACTTTTTCTTCTGGCTGGCTACCCGCGCTCCGACCAGTTGGCCCCTTGCCATACGCTGGACTCTGGGCAAAGTTTATCACTTTGGTGGTCTTCATAGCGGCAGCGCCATGGCAGGAACCCTGTGGTACGGAGCTTTTGTCTCGGGGCTGATTTATCACCAGACAAATGACCTGGGAGGGGTACCGGAAGCCGTCATGGGCGTCACCCTGGCGTTAATGGCATTGTTGCTTGCTATTGTGGTGATGGCTATGCCGCAGATACGACGTCGTTTTCACAACAGCTTTGAGCTGGTGCACCGTGTTGGGGGCTGGTCTGTGCTGTTGTTGTTCTGGGTACAGACCGTCACTTTTGCCGATGGCTCTCTGGATGCTCTGGTCAACAGCGTCGGCTTCTGGATGCTGTTATTGATGACCTTCAGTGTTGCACTGCCCTGGCTGCGGCTGAAAAAAGTGCCAGTTGACATTCACACTCCGTCATCCCATGTGGCACTTAGCCGCTTCAACTACGGAGTGACACCTTTCGCTGGCTCTTCGACCGCCATCAGCAGGAAACCCCTACTTGAGTGGCACTCTTTTGCCAATGTTCCCTCGCCTGGCGAGGAAGGCTTTCGGCTGACCATTTCCCGGGCCGGAGACTGGACTGGGCAGTTCATTGATGACAAGCCGGAGCAGGTCTGGGTGAAAGGTATACCTACGGCAGGTGTCGCCAATATCGAAGTTTTGTTCAAAAAGGTAGTTTATATCGCCACAGGCAGCGGCATAGGTCCCTGCCTGCCGCACCTGTTGGCGAAAAAAGTGCCTGCCACTCTGGTCTGGTCTACCCGCAGCCCGCGCAAGACTTATGGTGACAAGCTGGTGGATGAAGTGCTGGAGGCTATCCCTGACGCCCTGATCTGGGATACCAGCAGCCAGGGGAAACCGGATCTGGTCCAGCTTGCATACGACACCTGCCAGAAGCTTGATGCTGAAGCCGTGATCTGTATCGCCAACCAGCCTGTGACTCAACATGTGGTTTATGAACTGGAGGTTCGTGGAATTCCTGCCTATGGCGCTATCTGGGATTCCTGAGTCGTCTGACTGGGAGCGCCGGCGGCTTGAGCTCCGTCTGCGCTGACTCAACGAAAGAAAGGAGATAAACATGAGCATTCTGGTTGAGCACAGAGGGGCGGTGGCCCTGATCAGGCTGAATCGCCCGGAAGCACTGAATGCCCTGAATACAGCAACACTGAACGAGCTGCTTGAGGTAATGCAGCCTCTGGATAAAGATCCCGGTGTGGGCTGCTTTGTCCTCACAGGTTCGGAACGGGCCTTTGCCGCCGGCGCCGATATTCGGGAAATGTCGGACAAGACTTTCGTGGATATGATGCATCAGGATTTTTTTGCAGACTGGGAGGCATTCACTGCTATTCGCACACCGAAGATTGCGGCAGTGGCAGGCTATGCCTTGGGTGGCGGGTGTGAACTGGCAATGATGTGCGACATTATTTACGCAGCCGACAATGCCAGTTTTGGTCAACCCGAGATCAAGCTGGGAGTGATTCCCGGCATGGGCGGGACCCAGAGGCTGACTCGTCTGGTGGGTAAGGCCAAAGCCATGGACATGATTCTTACAGGAAGAGTGATGAAAGCATCGGAAGCTGAAGCCGCCGGGCTGGTAGCCAGGAGATTTCCTGTGCAGGAACTGCTGGAAGAAAGCCTGAAAGCGGCTGAAACCCTCGCCGGTTTTGGCCGAACTGCGGTAATGGCTGCCCGTGAGTCAGTGGACAGGGCTCTTGAGTTGAGCCTGAAGGAGGGCATTCTCTATGAGCGAAGGGTTTTCCACTCCCTGTTCGCCAGTCGGGACCAGAAAGAAGGTATGAGTGCTTTTCTTGAGAAGAGAGCGGCAGAGTTCAACCAGGAGCCTGGCCGGGAATAGCGGTAGAGGTGACTCTTCATGGTAGGAGTCAGTAGAGCGGGTCAAACTCTCCGATCAATTCGTGCGAACAGTTGACCTGTTTAATCGAATTGATCGGGAATTTAGTTATGACCGCCCATTGACGGGATTCATTCCTTAAGATGAAGTATGAAAAACTGAACTTCATTGGTCTAATTTTTGTAATCTTCAAACAACCAACGGAAATATCGTTCCGGTGATTCCAGGAAAGATTTCGTTAGCTGATAGTGATTAGTGTCTTTATAACTTACTTCTTTAATGATTCCATCATCAAAGCTGATGATTTTTGCACCTGGATAGCTCAACAGAATTGGAGAGTGGGTTGCAATTAAAAACTGTGCATGACCAGGTTCTTCTAGTTGGTTGATTATACTCATAAACGTAAGTTGTCTTTGAGGCGAAAGTGCTGCCTCAGGTTCGTCTAGGATATAGAATCCTTGTTCAAACCTGTTTTCAAAAAGTGCTAGAAAAGACTCACCATGGGATTGCTCATGCAAAGATTTACCACCATATGCACGAAGGTCGGAAACTCCTTCAATGTATGTTGCGAAATTGAAAAAGCTTTCTGCCCTTAAGAAGAACCCTTCTGTTGTTCTAGGCATCCATGACAATCTGAGAGCTTGGGCTAGATTTGAGCGCTCTGCAAATGTCTCTCGATAATGATCTCGGTTTCCTCCTTCAGGATTGAACCCGCAGCACTCAGCAATGGCTTCCAGGAAAGTTGACTTTCCACTTCCATTTTCACCTACTAACATGGTGACTTTCGAATCGAGATCAATATCAATACCATCAATAAAAGCTGGAATATTGAAAGGAAAACGACTTCTATCGAACCTGTCCTCGATGCCGCTAATATTTTTCAGAAAAGGAGAGCAAAATTTAGATATGTTAGTCATTTT
>JBPCXN010000249.1:0-15018 GCA_051008495.1 Endozoicomonas sp.
CTCCATCCCCTTGTGTTTATTCTTATTCAAAAAACAAGATTATTATCAAAATGAATTTTTATTGTTTACAATATATATCGGATTAACATGTTTTCTATCATTTCTAAGTTACAGATACATAGAAAACAATAGTATAAGCAAAGCCATAAAGCGCATGTAACTAAAGCATCTAGCCGACACGCACGGCGTGCGGCTAATGCAGGCATTATGCGCAAGGAGTAATCAGAATGCATTTATTCGAAACAAAAAGATTACTCGTTAGGTTATTGTCGTTAAATGATTTACAGGTGATGACAAAAATCCTTAGTGACCCCGATGTAATGAGGCATTCCGTTCGAGGGGTGTGTGATGAGAAGGCCACAAGAGAGTTCATCGAATGGTGCATCGCATGCTATAAAACTCATGGAGTTGGTCCCTGGGCACTGACTGAAAAAACGAATGGTGATCTAATAGGGTTTTGTGGTCTTAGCCCTGAGGTAGTAAAAGATACAGAAGAAATCAATCTTGGGTACAGACTCTCAAAAAAGTATTGGGGACAACAGCTAGCAACCGAAGCAGCCAAGGCTGTAGTTGACTATGGGTTCAATCAGAAACAGGTAGATTCAATCATCGTTATCATTGAGCCTGCACACATCGCATCATTACGCGTAGCTGAAAAGTGTGGGTTCAATGATTTTACCGCCACAACTTATCATGATAAGTCCGTGCGAATTTATCGATTAAATCGCAAACGATGAAAGCCTATTCAGCTATTTATCTCATCAAGGTCGATAAGTCCGAAAGAATGATGTATTTGCTAGATGGCGATAAAGTTGTAAAGGAATATTCGATTTCTCTTGGTGCAAACCAAAAAGGGCATAAACAGCAGGAAGGGGATGAAAGAACACCATAGGGGACATATACACTGGATTATAAGAAAGAAGACTCCTCATTTTATCGTGCTATGCATGTCAGTTACCCAAACAAAACCGATAGACAGAATGCCAAAGATAAAGGCATTGATCCAGGCGGTTTCATAATGGTTCATGGCCAAAGAAATTGGCTTGGGTGAGTGGAGTATGCATTCCCACGCGGGAGCGTGGGAACCAGGTTGAACCTTAACCAGAAAGCAAATCAGCTCGCAGGCATCGGCATGATTTCAAACATTCCGTCAAAATCATCCAGTGTGGTGGTCAGTTTTCTGATCAGATCGGCATTCCCTTTGATCTTAACCAGACCGGACTTCAGCAGCGCTTCCAGTGAAGTTTGACCAAGCGCTACCTTAGTCAGATCGGTTTTTTGAATGACCAGCTCGACATCAGATTTTGGCAGGGTTTCTACCTCTATATTGCTCATATTGGCGTTTGAAACTTCACCAAAGAAGCTCTGATCGAGATCTGGATGATAGAGACCAAAGCTGAAGTTCAAATCTGCCTGTTCTGCCTTTTCGGCATTAAGGCGAACCGCCAGGAAGTCCAGGAACATGCCGGTTGGCGTATTAGCGATAACATCGGCAGAGGCCAGCTTGATGGATGGCTTGATCTCGGCGGTTCTAAGCTCTACTGCACCTTGCAGGTAAGAGTTACGCCATGCCATGGTTTCTGACTGGTAACCCTGTTGCTCAAAACTGTCGGCCAGTGCATAGCGATAGTCCAGGTTGCCTGGGTGACATTGCACCAGATCGTTAAACAGCTGGGTGGCTTCCTGGTATTCCCCATGGTTGAAGTGTGACATTCCTGCTTGATAGAGTTTCTCTGCACCTGCGGCTTCCACATAAACACATGACTTCTCTTTGGTTTCAAGAGGGTTAGTGTTTACCGGGTTCATATCATGATATCCGAGGTATAAATTGACCACCGCTCGGGCGTTGTGGCTGTATGACCCGTGATAACCATTGGTATGCCAGGTCTGCTTTTGAATCTCTGGCACCAGCTTTTCGATTTCACGACCTACATCGTGAATGGTGGTACCGTGGTTGGCCAGACGCATGGCCTGATTGTGAATAAAGCCATAGTTGTCCCGTTGCAGGGTCATATAATCGGCAATTTCGTTGCTCTCAGTGGCAGGATCATTCCAGACTGGCGCCGAGTGGGCAGCATGAATATTGTCAACCATCCCGGAATCCACAAAACGCATTTTCAGTTCAGTGAGATACTTGGTCCAAACCAAAGCGTCACGAACTTTTGCGCCTCGGAAGGTATAGATGTTATGCATGCCATCATAGGTCAGCTCAGCCGTGTGGAGTGAGCGGAATTGCGGAACATACAGCACAATTTCTGCCGGTGCTTCAGCCCCTGGCATATTGATCGCATGAAAATCCAGGCCATCAATATTGATGACTTTTTCCCTAGAGGTAATTTCTACCGTAGGTGCTACCAGAGTCACCTTACCTCTTGAAGTTCCCAGCCCCAGTGCATTATCAACAATGCCTTTGGTGCTGTTGGTTAACGTTGTTCCATACTGATAGTTTGCCCGGCGCCCCATGGCGGTACCGGCGATGACATTTTCGTCAGCCAGCTCTTTGATAAAATCTTTCGGTGCATAGATTTGCGCGCCTTCAGCAAAGTCTCCGGATTCGTAAACACCTCTGGAGCCACCAAAGTGATCGGCATGCATATGGGAGTAGATCATGCCGGTGATCTTATGTTCACCGTTGATTTGAGGCAGGTGCGCTTTGGCAAAATCCCAGGAGGCTGCCGCTGCTTCACGGGACAGTAACGGATCGTGAATCACATAGCCGTTATCGGTACGATAAATCGTCATATTCGACAGGTCGGCCCCGCGAATCTGATAAACGCCATCGGTTACTTCATACAAGCCACCTGCCGCATAATTCAGCATACCCTGACGCCAGATGGACGGGTTTACGGTAGCAGGAATTGTATCAACAGACATATCCGTCATGTAATCGAAGCGGTTTTTCAGTTCTCCCGCCGCATGGTTGCCAAATTCAGCGATCAGGCCTTTACGGGTACGCTCAAAAGCGGATACATCTTCCCATGGCAGTTTTTTTGCGAAACTCTGATTAGTCTCTTGAGTATGAGCTGTAGCAGGCTTGCCCTGATATTCATCGAGGCTTGTGTATTCCGCGTTAGCATTAAACGACGCAAGAATGGCAACTGTAATGGCCGACAGAGTCAGTGGACGATTCATGGTTAACTTTTCTCATGGTTGAACTGGAAACAACCTCACTTTAATGATTTGATACATCACGATATATACATAGTTCTTTAGTTAAATCATCAGCGCTGGTTATGTATTGATGCAAGTATCAGAGTTCGACCTTAATCTTTTTCGGGTGTTTCTGGCAGTCTATCACTATCAATCTATAACAGCTGCGGCTGAGGTGCTTGAGTTAACCCAGCCCGGCGTAAGTGGCGCCCTGAAAAGGCTGCAAAGCCAGCTGGGAGAGCAGCTGTTTGTTCGTGATGGCAGGGGGATTGCACCAACGCATCTGGCCCACGAAATAGCCCGCCAGATTGAGCCCGCCATGGAAACCATCAGCAATACGCTCAGTGATGTGCAGGACTTCGGTCTTCATGGGAAACGACGGTTCGTTGTTTACACCACCGAGCCTGTAACGCTGATGCTGCTTCCCAGAATTGAAGCGGATTCTACATTGGGCAACCGGGAGATAGTGCTCTACCCAACGCTGACCAGTGAGGGAGAGTTGTTTGATAAACTCAATTTGCGGCAAGCGGATTTAGCCATAGATTTTGCTCATTTCTCAGGTTCGTCATATTTTTCACAACCTTTTTTTGCCGACCAGATTTGTCTGGTCGTCAGCCAGTCTCATCCGAGAATCCGAGGAAAGATTACCCCTGAAGAGTTTTATCAGGAAAAACACATCACCCTTAAACTCCGGCGTGAGAATTCACTCCTGGTGGATTATTTTACGGAAGAGCGCCTGCAACCAAGAAAGGTGGCGGCTGAGTGCGACTCACTGCTGGCAATAATGGCTCTGGTGGCTAACAGTGAAAGCATTGGCATGGTGAGCATCAATATTGCGAATTTATTTTCTCAACAATTTGGCTTGCAGGTTTTGAAGGCACCGTTTTTCTCTCTGCCCATTAACTATAAGCTGCTGGCCCACAATCGGGAAAAGAACAGTAAAGCCAACCGCTGGCTACGGGATAAACTTCTGTCTTACATCAGTGAGTTACAGGTGCAGTGATCCTGATGCCCTTTTACGCTATCAAGCTAAATTTTAAGTATTGAAAATCAGGAGTCTGTCATACACTCTCTACTCGAGGGTTTTTAATCCGCAAAAATCTGATGCGGAATCCATAGAAGATAGCTCAGAAAACCAAAAATAACTTCATCACGTTCATTCACGGCAGCATGACCAGCTTGCAGAGAAGTACGAAGGGCATACCGGCTTTTTCAAATCACTGGATACAAACTATTTAGACGGTGGTAATACTTACAACTAATACAGATCATTACTGAGATCAGATTCAAAACAACCCAGTATCTCTATATTTTTTAGCAGGATGGTCCCTGATAACAGCTCGATAGCCCCACTGCTTTCACTTTCCTTCAAAGCCCGGCTAACCGTATTGCGTGACATCCCCAGTAAGCTGGCCAGCTGTATTATGGTAATGGGAAGTACCGTCAGTTTTGAACTTTGAAAAAGGTAGTAGATGGCCTTGCGCACCTTGGCAGTCATATCCCGCTCTTTGCCGACGTAGGACAGCTGCGAGAAAAACAGTAACTTTCTCGAAAGAGAAAAGGCCATTGCCTGATTAAACTCAAGATTATGCTCGATCAGGTGGTGGACATTTTTCGACGGCAGGCACAGGCAGGTAACCTCAGTCAGCGTATAGGCATGAACATCGGCAGGCAGCGCATAATAAAAATAAGCCTCATTCAACAGATAACCAGAGGACAGAATTCCCGCCAGTTGCTCTGTGGCATCCGGGTTATCTCGAATAAGAACCAGGCTTCCCTCAAGGATAAACAACAGCTGTTTAGATTCTTCTCCCTGAGATTTGACCCGAACATCTTTTCGAAAATCACGAACCCTGCCATGGTTGATGAGTATATTGGTCAGTGATTCTGAATAACCAAACTCTGTTTTCAGCCTTTCTTTCCAGTCTCTGTTCATTTCAATAGGGTGATTACTCAGTCATTCAAGCCAGGTAGATAGCGGCTATGTTTTCTCTGCCACCGCAGAGTGCGCAGCGTCATCACCAGTCCAGCTATCCGACAGATCATGGCCAGTCGCGAAAGCAATAACGGTTCCAAAGAATCCGGCAACTGCTCCTGGCTCAAATGAGCCGAGTTTAATCGTTTCCATTGCAAATATCTTTTTTGCACCGAAGTTTTTCTACCCGAAAGTGCAGAGTACAATAGTACGAAGTCGACCCAGCCGCTGCTGGTGACAGTCGCTTTTATGATCGCAGTGGAAACATTGATGATGTGCTGTCGATTGTACCCTGCCAGAGCAGCCATCAAAAACAGAGCAATCAAGCTCAAAACAACCGGAATAGACATCAAGCGGCTGCGGCGCAATACCGCTTCTTCACCTGCAACGGCCGTCTCCGCAACCTCCAGGGTTACTTCAGGCAAAGTAGCGCTTTTGTATTGTTTGTGTTGCAAGTCCCACCACACCAGCTCGACAGCTGGAAGGGTGATTTCACCACCCTGATCAAGCCGGTAGACCCAGGTTTCAGTACGCTGCCCGCCTGCAAGTTGTCCCCGGGAAACGGTTCTGTTACTGACCTCGGTTGATTCCAGATAGCCCTGAATACCTTCTGCCGACTGTATCGCATCCATAGCAGGAATCAGTGAGCCCAGTGTCTCATCAGCAGAGACAGTAATTTTTCTGACTACCTGATCACCTACCCCCAGTTCTTCAATGGACGACAAAGATTGTTCAAGCTCCACATCACTGGCCGGGAAAAAACGCTCTGTTGGAGAGCCGTCTTTCGGGAAAGCTACCCGAAGTGTCAGGCCCGGAGTGTTATAACGCTGCGCTTCGGTTTCAAAAGCCCTGGTCAGCCATACTTCATGGGGGGTAATCCGGATAGCACCTGTTTTTTCCGGCACCACCCAGTAATAGCGGTTAACACCACTGAAAGTGGTACGACCGGAACGACGGGAAAAGTTACCCTCTTCCTGACTGCTGGGTATAATCACCGCGCCATCGGCCTGCCAGTGTGGCATCAGGGGCGGACTGGTAAACCAGGAATCAGATCCCAGCTGCCAATCCATTCGAACCACCTGGCCGGGTACCACATTAAGGATTGTGCTATCCCCTTCAACGTCCAGTGTTCGCAATGAACCCTCAATAAGAACCTCAGCCTGAACAGATAAACCAGCCGTCAGAAGCAATACTGTGAGAAAGCAGTGTTTTAGATACTTATTCATGAGTAGCCTCTATCACTTCCTGCTGAAAGCGGCTGCGTAACAGCTGTTCCGGTGTCATTTCCAACCCTTCCAGCCAGTTCTGAGGGTTGACCATACCGTTTGATACCTCAAGCTTGGCATCAATACCCTGCTCAGCGAGTTCACTTTGAACAAAGCCATCAGCATCATCTCTGCCCTCATCCATCAGTTCCTGGTCGTTCAGCCGTTGCTTTCGATATTTTTCCAGAACCGCCATAACTTCAGCAACTGCCTGATAATTAGCATTGATCACTTTATCTTCAGGATGGGATTGAACCAGCACGGCAAGAATTTCAAATGCCTCGTCCCAGTATTTCAGCTGGGCATAACTCAAGGCTTTAAAGTGTATCGCTTTATCCGTATCAACCAGATCAAGATGCTGTAAAGCCTGCAACCAGTCACCCTGTTGATAGTAAGCGACACCTTTCTTATAATGATCAGAATAGAGACTGGCTGCCTTGGCGTAATTACCTCGATTAAATGCTACCTGTGCCTGTTGGTCCGAGGTAAAAAACCAGTCCCAGCTGGCTTCGGCTTCTGGTGTTCCGGCAACAACAATCACCATCAGGGCCAGCAGTCTTACCCCTTTACGGAACCAGAACAGCAGAGCAGGCAACAGCAGTACAGCAAGGTAGCGACCATAGTCTGCCCAGAGAAATTCAGGGTTATCAGTCTGGGAGCGGTTCAGGTTATGCTCCAGACGGGAGCTGATTTCATGCAGATCCTCATCACCAGTTTCCATCAGTACAGTGGGAACACCCTGTCGTTGCAACTTACGGAAGCTCTCTACAGACATTCGCGTTTCAATCAGCCGTCCTGCTATTTTCATGCTCGCGCCTTCAGCTGTTCCTGTGGCCCATACCTGAATACCATGCCTGGAAGCGAACTGACGCACGACAGTAGCCTCCTGTTCCGTCAGATGACTGGTAATCAGTATTACAGACCCTGGGATATCACTGTGCTGCATTGCATCGTTGATCTTGTCCAGGGCTATTGCTAACCCTGATGCTTCCTCATTTCTCTGCACTGGCATCACGCTGGATGACAGCCCCTGCAGGTAGAGGTCGTGAAATACCCAGTCACTGGAAGCGGGTGTCACCTGATGGGCAGTATCTGCATAGGCATAAATTGAGAACTGCAGATTGGGTTGCTGCTGCGCCAGCGTTGTCAGTTTCTGTTTGCTGTGCTGGAAACGTGTCGGTTTGATATCATCAACATCCATGGAAACCCGACTGTCGAACACAATATAAACCACACCTTCCTGTTCAAATCCTTCTGGAAGTTCCCGGTGCCAGGTAGGTCCGGCCAGCGCCATGCTCCCCAGTACCAGCACCATGCCAGCCCACTGTTGTATAGACAGCCTGGCACTGCCTGCGACAGGCAGGAGCATATGCGGCTGCATGGCCTTATGGATCAGCCGGGACCAGTGTTTGCGCTCACTGTTCCTGGAGCGTCCACTAAGAATCAGCACCAGTGCAGGAATCAGCAACAATAACCAGCCGGGTCGCAGAAAATGAAAATCTGTCATCCATTCCATCATGATCAGGCCTCTTCTCTGCGTGTCAGGGATTTCAGGGAAAGCAGTGCCAGTAAAACAAAGAGCAACGCCGCCAGAGCCAGAGGGTAATGAAACAGGAATTCATTCTGTGACCAGTACTGCGGATCGTTTTCTGATTCCAGCAGCTTATCCAGTTCAGTAAAGATATCCTGCAGGGTTTCATGATTATCACCGACAAAGACCTGGCCACCGGTCATTGCAGCAATTTTTTCCAGCATTTCCAGATCAATGACTTCCTCTCTGCTCGCTCCCAGGCTCGGATCAGTCTGACCAAAGGCAATAGCATGAATGGTCACATCATTTTCTGCAGCCAGTCGGGCTGCCGCTGCCGGAGGCAGTGACGATGCAGTATCACTGCCATCAGTCAGCAGGATGGCGACTTTCTCCGGAACATCACTCTGCTCAAACAGAGTAATGGCAACCCCGATCACATCACCAATGGCGGTCTGCTCACCAGCAATACCAGGATAAATTTCATCGGTTTTCTGCTGCAACAATCCTGTATCGGAAGTGAAAGGCACATAAGGAAATGCCTGTGAACCAAACACCGCAAGGCCAAAGCGCTCACTCTCGCGCTCCTGAAGGAACTGGTTCACTACCCGCTGAACCGAGTCCATACGACTGATCCGCTGTTCATCAACAAACATGTCACGGGTATCCATTGAGCCGGAGACATCCAGTGCCAGAAGAACTTCCCGCGTTGCCTCGATATGCTCAATGGGTGGCCCCAGGCGATAAGGCTGGGCTGCAGCAATAACAACCAGCGCCCAGATAAAACTGCGCAGAAATCGTTCCAAAAGCACTGGTGGTGCGGTTTTCTCTGCTTTTGCCCGGTTACCAGGCTGTAATTCAAGCAGCTGTTGCAGCTGTGGAACACGCAGTGCTGTTCGTGGCGGTCGATACTGAGGTAGCCAACGGCCTGCTAACCAGGGCAATGGCAACAGTAACAATAATGGCATCCAGCCAAATGAGATGGACTTCAGAAATATTATGATTTCAGACATGAGGGTATGTCTTCACCCATTCACTTAATACAGGAAACAAGGAATCGTCGACGACCTTGCCGGAAGGTCTGTAACGGGCTGCCAGCAGATGATCAAGCTGTACTGAAGTCAGGCTGAGATTAAGCTGACTGAGCACCTGTTCGGCCGATAATGTTCTGAGCATATCTTTTGGTATGGACAGCCGTGCAATTCGCAGTATGAGGGTATAAAGACCGCTCAGGTCTTTATCACTGGCGGCCTGATCAATGATGACATGAGCTTCTGTACGCCAGATATTCTGCAGCCGCCTTGCTCTGCGATTCAACCAGACCTTCCCGGCAACAATCAGCAATAAAACACACAGCCACAACCAGCCAGAGGTCTGAGGCATCAGGCTAACGGGTTCAGGCAGGGTCGGCGTCAGTAACTCAGCAGTCTGATATCCATTCAACGGATCGAGAAAAGGCAATTTGATCATATAACCCCCACACTTCAACAAACAGACAGTTGTCGTCCCAGCTGTGTCATCAGCGATTCGCTGGTGTTCACCTGCAATGACAGCGCACCACAACGCACCAGCTGGTCATCAACATGTTGCAGACGTTGCTGTCGAAAGTCCTGCAGGGTTCGGTTGGTGGTACGCTGACCAAGGTCAAACTCAGCCTGATAACCCGGTTCACACAAAAGGTATTGCCCGGCCTCCGGCCAGTGTGCATCAAGGAAATCATGCACAGTTACCGCAATAACACTGCTGCGCTGATTCATGCGCTCCAGCAGGAGCCAGCCGCTGTCGTCTAATCCGATAAAGTCACTGATAACAATCAGCTGACCATTGCTCAGTGCCCGCTGCTCGGACCATGCCAGAGCATCGACCAGCTGCTGCGGTGCAGATTCCACCTCATCATTGGCCCGTAGTTTCTGGTTATAACGGACTAACGGCATAAACAGCTCTGGCAGCTGGGCAAAACGGCTGGCTGTCGGGGTGGGAGTGATGCCCTGATCATCAAAAATCAGCATTTCCACCCGCTCACCCATCAGGGTAGCGATCCAGGCAAAAAGCCCGGCCAGGGTTGCTGCCGCAAAAGATTTGGTCATCAGCCGGGTACCAAGAAACATGTCCTGACGCTGATCCACCAGGATCACCATGGGGGTTTCACGTTCCTCGGTAAATAACTTCACATGGGGCTTCTGCAGACGGGCGGTCATCTTCCAGTCAATATGGCGAGGGTCATCCCCCCACTGGTAGGGACGTACTTCATCAATATCCAGACCATTGCCCCGGATGCGGGTCTGCGCCCTTCCCTGCAACAGGCTGCGCAGCCGTTCCCTGCTGGTCAGCCCCAGCGCCCGGGCTTCAGCCTGGAGCGCCATAAGGCTGTCAACGTCAGTGTAGAGATTAACCTTAGCCACATTTAACCTTTCAGTACGCCATCAATCAGGGTATCGATAATGGAATCAGGGTTTTGCTCGTGCATCTGGGCTTTATACGACAGAGCAATACGATGACGCAGTGTTGGTTTGGCCATGGCGATAACATCTTCCGGAATAACATGATCCCGGTCTTCCAGCCATGCGTGAGCCCTGGCGGTATGTTCCAGTGCCAGACTTCCACGGGGACTGGCGCCATAGCGAAGGCTTTCGGTCAGAGAAGAATCAATCCCTGCCGGTTCGCGGGTGCCATGAACCAGGTCAACAATGAGCCGTTCCACAGCCTCTGAGACATAGACGTCGCCGACAGCCTGCCAGCAGGCAAAAATATCATCCTGTGAAAGTGACGTTACAGCTTCATGCTCTTCCGTAACAGTCTGCAGACGTTTTTCTTCCCTGACGATGCGCAGAACTTCTATCTCATCCTGTTTGGACGGATAGTTAACCTGTACTTTCAGTAGGAAACGGTCCAGTTGGGCTTCCGGCAGGGTATAGGTGCCTTCCTGCTCCACCGGGTTCTGTGTCGCCAGGGTCAGGAAAAATTCAGGCAGTATATGAGTGTTACCGGCGACCGTGACCTGACGCTCTTCCATGGCTTCCAGCAGGGCTGCCTGTACTTTGGCCGGGGCACGGTTGATTTCATCCACCAGAATCAGGTTGCCGAAAATCGGGCCTTTCCTGAACTCAAACCCCTGTTCAGCACCCAGATAAATTTCGGTTCCGGTCACATCCGACGGCAGCATGTCCGGTGTAAACTGGATTCGTGAAAAGCTGCCTTCTACCAGTGTGGCCAGGCTTTTAATGGCTCTGGTCTTAGCCAGACCTGGCATACCTTCAAGCAGAACATTACCACGGCACAGCATGGCAATAATCAAACTGCGCGCCACTTCCTTTTGACCGACAACGGCATGGTTAAGGGCATGTTCAACTGATAACAACTGCTGACGACAATCCACCCGTCTATATCTCCATCCAGATTCTGTTTTTCCGCTCAGGGCTGTTTCCGCTCATGGCTGTTTTACTGTTGAGCCAGAGAAATTTTGCCCTGTTTAACCAGTGTGGCGATGCCTACCAGCATAGGGGCTGCAAATTGGTAAAACGACTGCAAACCGGAGCACAGATAGTTCAGCCCGGGTTCACCATCTTTGGTTGTCAGCAGACGGTTTTTTGGACACTCGCCCCAGCACAGACGCAGGAAATTACACTTTTTGCACTGCTTGGGCAGGGTATTGCGCTTGGCCATACCAAAGGCTTTCTGACGTTCGGAAATCACCATATCCGCCAGAGACATGTCGTGAATGTTGGCCAGTTCATATTCCGGATAGACATAGTGGTCACAGGAGTAAACCTTGCCATCATGTTCGACAGCGGCACCCTTGCCACAGAATTCCGAGGTCACACAGATTTGTGCAGGCTTGCCCAGGGTTTGTGCGACAGCGGTTTCAAACAGGTTGACCAGTACCCGGCCCATATCGTTATTGACCCACTCTTCGAAGGTCACTTTCAGGAACTCGCCCCAGTCATCGGCATCCACACTCCAGTCGGTCACAACCGACAGTGGGTGATCCGGCTTGCAGCGTGGGGAATCCTGCACCGGCACCCTACTTTCATTCCAGAACTGTGGCGCGGTGGTAGTATAATCTTTCGGCTCTACACAGGGCGTAAACTGAACATAGGTAGCACCGACTTCACGGGTCAGGAAGCGATATACTTCCAGTGGGTATTTGACGTTGTAACGATTGATAACAGCCAGTGCGTTAAAACGAACGCCGTGGCGTTTCATGCAGTCGATGGCTGCCATTACTTTGTCAAAAGTTGGCTTGCCGGTACGCATCTTTCGGCACTTGTCGTGCAGTTCCCGCGGACCATCTATGGAGATACCCACCAGGAAATTATTTCGGGCCAGGAATTCGCACCACTTATCATTCAGCAGCATGCCATTGGTCTGCAGGTCATTTTCAATACGTACACCTTTTGGCTGGTATTTCTTCTGCAGCGCCACGACCTTCTCAAAAAACTCCAGCCCCCTCAGGGTGGGTTCACCGCCCTGCCAGGAGAACACCACCTCTTCACCATCCTGGCTGGTGATGTAATCGGCGATAAAACGCTCCAGAGTGGCATCGTCCATTTGCGGCTTTTTCGGCTGGTTAAGCAGGTTTTCCTTGTGCAGGTAAAAACAGTAGTCACAGTCGATGTTGCACTGTGCTCCGGCAGGCTTCGCCATAACATGAAAACGTCGCTTGTAAGAGGGTGTCGCAGAAAAATCCTTTTTTGCAGTTGGCAACGGTGTTACCGGTATAAGTGTGCTGGCCTTCATAAATAATTCGATCGAGGGAATACGGGGAAAAGGCAGCCCCAGCCCGGATATATCATCCAGCCCAAAGCTGCCTGAGGCAGTGACTTAGCAGATCAATAGATCACTTATTTGCCACTTTCTCACTCATGCGCTCCATAGCTTTGAAGGCATCTGTGATAGTGAAAGAAGCCGGCTTCATACGCTGAGGGTAATTGATAAAGGTCTCAAACGTCGGCTGCATTTTGCGCATAGTGTCCAGCATTACAAATGCGTGGTCTTCACGGTAGCGGTCAACACCCCAGCCTGCGTCTGCACGCTCGAACGGGTCAATCTTCAGGTCATACAGCAGAGGAATACGCATAGTGGTTAATGGGTACATCCATACATCGTGACCCACTTCTTTTTCCTGAATCATGAAGTGCATCTTCCAACGGCCGTTACGAACAGCCATCAGATCACCGTCATCAGAAAAGTACCAGAACTGGTCACGGGGACCTTCTTCTGCTTTACCAGACACATACTCAGTCAGGTCATAGCCATCCAGATGTACCCGGTACTCTTGACCATTGCTGGACTTATAACCATCCATCAGCTCCTGCTTGATGTTTGGCTTACCGGCTGCTGAAAGGAACGTCGGGAACATATCTTCCAGACTGACGATATCATTAAAGCTGCTACCGGGCTTGATAGTTCCAGGCCACTTCAGCAGGGCTGGTGCACGGAAACCGCCTTCCCAGCCAGTGTTTTTCTCACCACGGAAGGGAGACATACCGGCATCCGGCCAGCCTTTCAGCTGGAAACCGTTGTCAGTGGTAAACATAACGATGGTGTTGTCCGCAACGCCCAGCTCTTCCAGCTGGTTCATCAGCTCACCTACGTAGTCATCCAGCTCACGCATGCCGTCGGCATAAAGACCGTTGCCAGAGCTGTTCTCGTATTTAGCAGACAGACGGGTATGGTGGTGCATACGGGACGGGTTAAACCAGGCAAAGAAGGGCTTTTCTTCTTTTACCGCACCCTCGATAAACTCTTGGGTAGCACCCAGGAATTCCGCGTCAACGGTTTCCATACGCTTACGAGTCAGAGGCCCGGTATCTTCAATCTTGCCATCAGCAGAAGAACGGATCACACCACGGGGGCGGATGGCGTCCTCAGGAAACATGGGGTTTTCTGGCTCTTCTTCCGCGTTCAGGTGATACAGGTTACCGAAGAATTCATCAAAACCGTGGTTGGTTGGCAGGAATTCGTCACGATCACCCAGGTGGTTTTTACCGAACTGACCAGTGGTGTAACCCAGGTCACGCAGCATCTGCGCGATGGTCGGATCTTTCTCGTTGATACCTTTATCGGAACCAGGCACACCCACTTTTGTCAGGCCTGTACGATAAGGCATCTGCCCCAGAATAAAGGCAGAGCGACCAGCGGTGGAACTCTGCTGGGCATAGAAGTCGGTAAACTTCGAGCCTTCATTGGCGATACGGTCGATGTTAGGCGTGTCGTAGCCCATCATGCCCTGGTGGTAGGTGCTCAGGTTCCAGTAACCGACATCGTCGGCCATGATGACCAGAATGTTTGGCTGTTCAGCGGGTTTAACAGGGGCTGCATGTACTGCAGTACCCACTGCGGTTGCAGCCATAAGGGAAGCGGCCAGAGCCGTCTTCTTAAACAGTTTTTTCATCCATATATCCCATGGTTTGGACGGGCAACCTGATCCGCGGCCGCCACTTCCATCACAAATTGGAACGACAGTATATGGAATGAAAAAACCGGATTTTGCACTAAGAGTGCATTGGGGCTGAGTTATTTAAAGACCGACTATTGACTTTCAGAACGATATGGATTTTGCAAGATCTGTAATGGGAAGGCAGAGGTTTTTCCGGTGATAGCTATGTCCGTAGAAAGGCATTTCGTCAATCATTTTTGACTGAAGCAGTGCCGCTCTGCTCAGACAGCCTTCGAAGTGCAACTGACTGAAGCACCATTGATTCCGGACATTATCCAGAAAGATCTATGTTTTCTCTTTGAACCGGTGATAGGCCGAAGGTTGTCAATATGTCAGGCATACTTTCATGATTGTTAGGTGGATTTTTGAATTTTTTCCTTGATGCTAGTCAAAGAGTGTATGAGGAATAGTGAGTGAGGTTCTAAAATGCTAGCAATATCAGGATCGGTGATAGCTAAAATAATAGCTCGCCCAGGCTTTCATAGACTTTGTCATCAATCAGTAGAAGCGGCTTTTATTGGAAGGCGGTGTAAGAGTGGCTGTCTAAATTTCACTTACGTCCTTGGGGAAGGAAAAAAAATAAAAGCAATAGTTTTAAAAGAAAGGGATTCTGAAAAGACTGATATTGTAACATTTTATAGTGAGCGCGGTAATCCTCCAC
>JBPCXN010000250.1:0-5112 GCA_051008495.1 Endozoicomonas sp.
AGAAGGTGGAAGGGGAAAACAGCCCCATTGGGCTGATACTGTGTACTGGCAAGAATCAGCAACACATTGAACTTCTGGAGCTGGACAAGAGCAATATCCGTGTAGCCGATTACCTGACCAGCCTGCCGCCAATGAAGGTTCTGGAAGCCAAGCTGCAGCAGTCCATTGAGGCCGCACGTCAGCGGCTGGATTTTAAAGATGACGAGTAAGGCCGCCATGAACGCTAACTTTTTCCGCTTTCCCATTATTATTTAATAGAGATACGTGAATTGCTGTTCTGACTTGCTTTTGGAATCAGAACAAAGCAAACCAAAATTATTTATGTCTGCATACCTGTTAACCTGGAATCCCAAGCATTTTGCCCTGGGGGGAGAAGGCTCCGAAGATGGCAGCCTGAAGTATAAAGTGGGTGATGAAATCACCTGGTCCTGCAGTAGCAAAAAGCCGCGCGAAGGCGACACGGTTTATCTTGTTCGTGTGGGAGAAGAACCCAGAGGGCTGGTTGCCCGGGGGACGGTGGTCGAAGAAAGTTTTACCGAACCGGACTTTCGGGATAACTCCAAAAAGCGCAACTGTATTCGCTTCCGTTTTGACGAGCTTCGCCTTGATCAGTGTGACGGTTCCCTGCCTATGCTGTTGTTACAGTGTGCTTTTCAGGTGCAGCAGTGGAGCCCCTTTTCATCGGGTATCGAGATTCAACCGCAATATCTTGCACAGCTGGATGATATCTGGGATGCGAGCCAGGGAATACACAGCCTGGAAGTTATGTTGCGCTGGAGTTATAACAGCGAAAGCTGGAGTTCGGGCTGGCTCAAGAGGTACAAGACCACCTGCCAACGGGCAGAACAGGTGAAAAAGTCTGGAACTGTTGAAAGTGATGATCTGGATCTTTTCTGGTACCAGCGAGATAACGGCATTGCCAGCCTGAAACAGGGAGGTATTTCCAGCGACGAATTTCAACGAAACGAAGATTTCCTCAAGGAGCTGACTCTCTCCATTCTCAATGATCCTTCGCCAGAGAATCACAGCAAGGCTTACTCACGCTGGAATAACGAGGGTGATTTCAATCAGCAGAACCGGGCGCTGATCAATCGCTTTTTCGGTGCGGCAGATCCTCACAATCAGACCAGTGGTGCTATTTCCCACTGTCCGGGAGTGCTGGTTAACACATTACGCAAACAGTTCCAGATCGAAATAGACGCCAATGGGAACTGGGCTCAGTACAACCAAAGCCTGCTAACCGCCATATCCCCGTATATTGCCAGTAGCTGGGATATTTATGAGCGAAATATTGCCCTCTGGCACCTTTTCCAGTGGGTAGAACATATCAATATGCAAGGCAGCAAGAAAACAGCAGAATCTTCTGAAACACCTTTGCCACAAGATACTGATCACCGGAGCAATAATATGCCTGCAGGCACCAACAATATTCTTTACGGCCCTCCGGGAACAGGCAAAACGTTTCATACCGTTGAGCTGGCCGTCAACAAAGCTGAGCCAGATTTTCAACCTGCAGCAGCTTCTGGTACCCCAGAGTACCGAAAAGCGTTCAAAGACCGTTACGATGAACTGGTCAGCCAGAAACGCATCCGGTTTGTCACCTTTCACCAGAGCTTCAGTTATGAAGAGTTTGTCGAAGGGCTGCGTGCCAATTCTGATAACGGGCAGATCAGTTACAGCATTGAGGCGGGTATTTTTAAGCGGATTTGTCAGGATGCAGCAGCAGGCATCACAGAGTCTGACAGCCAGCTGGATAAAGCTTTGCAGGCTCTTCAGGAAAAGCTGGATGGCGAGGAACGGATTGAACTGAAAACCCAGCGGGGCAATCCGTTCGGGGTGGAATATCACGGCAACAGAACTTTCCGGGTCTTTCCTGAGGCTACGATCCATGAGGACCTTCGCAGGGGGTATCCGGTTTCCATCGAACATATCCAGAATCTGTATCGTGGCACGAATCTGGGCAGGATTTACAACATCTCTTATGTGCGGGGCATCCTTAAGCATTTGATGGATGAGTACAAGGTTCCGGAATTTTCCGATACGCCTGTCATCAATACACCTGATGATTTTGTACTGATTATTGATGAGATCAACCGAGGCAATATTTCCAAAATCTTTGGTGAGCTGATTACTCTGATCGAACCTTCCAAGCGAGCCGGGCATCCTGAAGCCATCACAGTTCAGTTGCCTTATTCCAAGGATGAATTTTCGGTGCCTGCCAATCTGCATATTATTGGCACCATGAACACGGCTGACCGGTCACTGGCCATGATGGATACAGCCCTGCGTCGCCGGTTTGATTTTGTGGAGATGATGCCGGATTACAGCACGTTGAAGGATGTGCAGGTTAGCGGTGTAAAGATTGACGAGATGCTGGAAGTTATCAACCAGCGAATCGAATATCTCTACGACAGGGAACACACCCTGGGGCATGCCTTTTTCATCCCTTTGAAGGCTATTGAAGGTGATGATGCGCGACTTGAGGCGCTGGCTTCCATTTTCAAAAACAAAGTGATTCCCCTGCTTGAGGAATACTTCTTTGAGGACTGGGAGAAGATACGTCTGGTGCTGGGTGATAACCAGACCAGTGCTGTTGATGAGCAGTTTGTTCTGAAAAATAAGGATGTATCCGGGCAGGCTCTGTTTGGTAAGAACTACCAGAGTGATGCGTTTGACGGTGAGAATACCATCTTCAGCCGCAACCCGAAGGCACTGAGCAATATTCAGGCTTATCACAAAATCACCAGTGCTGCTGGCGGTGAGTAATGGCTGCTCCTGTTATTACCGTTTTTGAATACGGGTATCTCAGTTGTGAGGTTGACGAGCACCGGTGTTCTCGTATTCCTGTTCGTGCTTTTAGTTATCTGGAAGCTCTTTGCCTTAACCAGAGTGAAGATACGCCTGCATTTCTTCGTTTGTGCTCATTCAGAGGGCATAAAGCGTTGCAGGTTCGTAATTATGTAGGAGTGATTCATACGCCTGCAGGCGTGCAGATTGAAGTGCTTCCCAAAACTTCATCAGACGGACAACAAAGCGAGGAAGAAGCAAGGTCTGCGCTGCTGAATATGCTTCGGCATTTGCGAGCCTTCCGGCATATTGAAACGGCGGATGCGTTGGTAGCAGCGAAGCATATGCCTCTGCTGGAAGTGTTTATCCGGCAGTTTTTAGAGAGTGTGAATCGTCTGGTGAAACGAGGTTTACGCTCCGAGTATGTTCGCCGGGAAGGCAACCAGACCTTTATGAAAGGCAAGCTGCTGGCTTCTCAGCAACTTAAGCATAATCTGGTGAATCAGCACCGGTTTTATGTGGCGTATGATGAGTACCTTCAGGATCGCCCGGTGAATCGTCTGTTGCATACTGCTCTGGTCAGGGTGGCGAATTATGCGAAGTCCAATGCTAACCAGAAGCTGTGCCGGGAACTGAGCTTTGCTTTTAAGGACGTTCCTCTCAGCAAAAACATTCGGCAGGATTTTGCAGCGATGAAAATGAGCAGGGGGATGGATTATTACAAATCACCTTTGGCATGGGCTCGCCTGATTCTTGAGGGATTTTCTCCGCTTTCCATGCATGGCAAAGATGATGCTGTCTCTCTGTTATTCCCTATGGAAGCCGTGTTTGAAGCCTATGTTGCCAGTATTCTCAGAAACCAGCTCAAGCCGCCTTATAGCCTGAAAGAACAGGCCAGCTCGGAGTATCTGGTGGATTACGGAACCAGTCGCTGGTTTCGTCTGAAGCCCGACCTGATGATTTTGAAAGGCAAAGAGGTGGCTCATGTTCTTGATACCAAGTGGAAGCTTCTCGACAGCAGCAAAGACAATGGCACTGACAAGCTTGGGCTAGCACAGTCCGATTTTTACCAGATGTTTGCCTACGGTCATAAGTATTGTCGTAGCCAAGGTGAGATGATGTTGATCTACCCGAGAACAGGGCAGTTCAGTGAGCCGTTGCCACAGAGCTTTGATTTTTCCCGGGAGCTGAAGCTCTGGGTTGTGCCGTTTGATGTGAGCTGTGGAACCGCTGACAGCAAGCGACTGTATTTACCAGAGCATCATGACAGGCAATTCCTGTCTCAAAGTGAATGATATTAATAACAGAAGCAGTTTAAGGGTGCAGTGAGCAGTTATGAAAATTTGCAGTAAACCCTCTGAAATTCGTGGTGCTATCAATCGCATAAGACCCGAACAAATTGCAGTTGGATTTCTAGGCGCCGGTTGGCAGAAGTACATCAATAGTGGCCATCTTAAGGAAGTTGTAGTTTCTACAATGCTTGGATCAAACCCTCGAGCGATAGAAGAGCTAATGAATTTCCTGGGGCATGAAAACGTTTATTTTTTGGACAACCTTCATTCCAAGATTTATCTGGGTGAGACCTCTGCATTTCTGGGGAGTGCAAACCTGTCACATAACGGTTTATCCGATGATGGCCATATGGAACTGGGAATTGAGGTGACTGACGACGATGCAGTGAAGAAAGTTAGAAGCACCTTCAGAAGCTACAAAAAACAGGCGAAGGCGAGCTATCCCACTGAAAGCAGTAAGAAGAAGAAACTGGAGAAAATGTATGGGCAGTGGCAGCGGGCTATCAGTTCTGGTGTAAACCTTGAACCGAAAGACACAGACATGACATCCATTGCCGATTATGAACCCTCATTGCTGGATCATATTCATACTGTCTGGTACACGGGGGAAGGGGGAAAATACAACCAGGGTGTAATCCAAGAGCAAGTTCCTGAAGCACTAGAGATACCACCCGAGCACTACTTCTCAAGTTCAACCCATTTTCTTGAAGGCGACGATATTCAAGAGGGACACTGGATCCTTCTGTGGCGTTGTAATGATGATGGTTTACCGCGCAGAAATGGCGACATTAGCTGGATCTATGTTGATAAAGTTGTCTCAAATGGGGTTAGCGGAGATGGTGATTATACTAAACTGGCGGCCCAGATAAGGCAGAGCCATCGCCAGTCCGAGCCTTTCCTTTTGAACGATGTAACCAAAAAAGCTATCAGAAAAGTACTGAAAAAGGAGAGATTTGCTTCGCTCCGCATGAATGAAGACGAAGCTCACTGCTGGTCAGTGGAACCAGCTGCCGCCTATCGTGATGAGTTTCTC
>JBPCXN010000251.1:0-7773 GCA_051008495.1 Endozoicomonas sp.
AAACAACAAAAGAGGCGAGGACCAAGAGCCCTTTGACATAACGGAGAGTCATGCACAAATCCCTGTGAGCCACTGAGACTGTGAAAACCTTTATCGGTCAAAAAAATTTAAACTGTAAAAGCCAGAATAACTTTACCGCTTAAAACTCGTAGCGGAACCTGGCGTTGAGAATGTGGGAGCGATAGCTGGAGCTCCAGCGGTAGTCATAGGCGGCCCGGACTGACCATTGGTTATCCATGTCGAAATTCAGGCCAAAGCCGGTCTTGTAACGTTGCGGATCGCGCTCCGGCCCGACAACGGAGTTGCTGCCTCCACCAGCCAGGTAAGAGTACTCAGCGGAGACACCACTGGTATTCAGATCACGGTGAGCCATGAAGCTGAAGTCTGGCCGGATAACAGCCCGCTTCCTCTTCAACATGCCACTAACTGTAAAGCCAAGACCCAGTTCCAGGGCGCTGTAGTCGTCGATCTTGACCTCTTTGACAAAGCCGTTGTCGCCTTTCTCGGTGAAGGCATCAAAGCTGACCTTGCCGTAATTCAGCTCGGCAATGGGGATGAACTCCCAACCTTTCCAGGGCTGGAACCTGGCGCCACTGACAAACCGGAGATTCCACTGGCTGGTGTTGTAATCCGCTGCCACCTTGCTGCTCAGTGAGGTCACAGTCTGGTTCAGGCTGTTCCGTGCGCCACCCATCGTGAACATGGAATCCATGAAGTAACGGCCATAATCCCAGCTGCCATAGAGAGTTCCGAGGAAATTATGGCTCTGTGTAGAACGGTTGTCTTCGGTGTTCACCACACCAAAACCATAGGTAGCGGCGACACCCAGCCTGAAGCGATCAGAGAACTGCCCGTCAATACCGGCTATGAAGCCACCTGCCCGGTTACTGAAGCCGACTTCCTTGTTGCGCTGGTCCTGGTTGCCGTCGAGGTACATGGTCTGCACCCAGGCACTGCCGCCCTTGAAGGTCAGGAAGCTGTCACCGAAGTTGAAGCCGCTTCTAAGGCTCTGGGTCCGGTCAAATACAATGTTCTGGGCTGACAGGGTCAGGTCCCTGGCCGCCTGCTGCTGGTGCCCGGTGGTGTCAGGGCGAATCTCCTTGCCTATTTCGGCCACCACATCTTCAGGCTGGTTCAGGACATCGACAATTTCCTGCACCCGCCCTTCTTCGCCACTGTTGGGGTTCAGGGCGGCCGACAGTGCCTGTCCCATCACTCCGCCGATATCCGCTTCCGCCTGGGGTGTCAGGACAACCCGCAGGTCACCGCTGTCGATCACCGCTTCAACATCCACCAGGGCGCTGGAATCCAGCGTCAGCTGACCAATAGTTGAGGCATTGACGCTGTCGGCATCCACCAGTGTGACAACACCGCCATTATAGAGAGCCTGATAGGCAGCAATGGATTCCGGCTTGAAGTAAACCAGGCTGCCCTCGGATTCTGCTGACAGCTCCCCACCCACAGTAATGATGGGCTCTCCAGTATTGAAGTCCTGTTCAAGCTCAACCGTAGTGCTGGTCGGCAGGGTGAAGTCTCCGGTCAGGGTGATACTGGCGTCATCACTGATGATCAGGTTATCCACATCACGGATGGTGCCGCCAAGGAACTGTCCTTCCCTGATAACTACCTGATCATTCGTCAGTGTAACGCTGCCAATGATGGAGCCCCGGGTAAAGGCATTGGCGCCTGTCTGTTCAAAATTCATGGCGGTATCAGCGCCGGAGAAATCCAGAGCGATGCCACTGGACAGGTTGCCCAGTGACGCATCATTTACAAGCACCTTGCCAACCAGGGAGCCATCTACCCTGATGGCGGAGCCAAAGGCGCCGCCCACCAATCCGCCGTCAGCAATCAGGATGGCCGCGTCCGTTTCTCCCCTGCCGGCAAAGCCACCCAGCTGTGCGCCCTCACCAACATAAATTCCGCTTCTGCCAACCGCATCGGTAATGATCGAACTGGCCTGTGCTTCATCAGAGCCGGACACCTCAATAAAATCTGTCACGGAGTAATCGCCCAAGTGAATGGCGTGATTGCCGCTTGAGCGTGACGAGCCTCCATCAATAACCCGGTAACCGCCACTCAGGGTGGCTGTGTCAGAGCTGAAGCCTTCAGAGTAATAGGTTTCATTGGCTGACTGATGCCGTCCGGCAATCTGTACTCCGGAACTGATAGAGCCACGGTTATCCATGGTGCCGGTGTACTGCCCGCCAATAGTGATCGCCGGTGTATTGTCTGAACCGGTAACGGTGCCGAAGCGGCCTACAAGCAGTTTACCGATTCCGGCACCGTCAATATTGATGGCAGAACCACTGGCAGCAGCCAGGTTGCCGTTAACACTGATGGCTGTCTCAGCTTCCAGGTCACCCAGCTGACCAAGGCTGGCTACATAGACTGCACTCTTGCCTTCTCCGTCCGTGACCAGCGAACCCTGCTGCTCCACAACCACTGAGTCGGTATTGCCATAAGCGTCGGTATAGATGGCGTGATCAGTCAGAGAGCCGGCGACACCTCCAGTTTCAACCCGGAATGCACCGGTCATGCTGGCGCTCTTGGTGTCAGTTCCCAGTGCATAATAGGCGGAGTTACTGGCGACCTGGTTCCCGGCAATAGAGATATCACCATTGATGTCGCCACTGGTATTCCTGATCGTCCCCCGCAGCTCCCCGTCGATGGTCACAGCCGGGCCTGATGCAGAGGACAGAGTTCCACTGACCCGGATAGCATCGTCTGTCACTGCGCTGCCAAGTACACTCTCATTGCCGATATAGACTGCGCTCTTGTCTGTAGCGCCATTACCCAGTGTTCCTCCGCTTTCAATGACGACAGAGTCCGTATAACCGTAATTGCCGATCAGAACCGTATGGTCCGCTGATGAACTGACCGAGCCGCCGTTGACAACGGCATAGCCGCCTGTGAGAGAGGCGAAGTCACCATCTACACCCTGGGCTGAATAGGTGGCATTGTCAGCAGTATGACTGCCCGCGATGCGAATGCCACCGGAGATATCACCGCGGTTCCTGAAGGAACCGGTCGCCGTTCCATCAATGCTGATAGCCGCTCCCTGGCTGGAAGAAATCAGCCCAGTCAGCTCCAGGGCATCACTGCTGGAAGCAGCACCCAGGGTTCCTCCGGTTCCTACATAAACAGCACTCTTGCTATCGCCGCTGCTGAGCAGGGAGCCCTCAACCACAACCTTGTCAACAGTGGCATAGGAACCGATTGAAACCGTGTTGTTGCCTGCGGACCTGGACACTGCTCCCGAGGCCACTTCATAGTTTCCTGTCAGTTTCGCCGTTTTGCTGGCTGAACCTGTGCTCAGGTAGGCTTCATCAGTGGCTGCATGGCTACCACTGACAACAATGCCGCCAGTGATTTCGAAGTGGTTTTCAATGGTGCCGGTGTATGCGCCATTAATGGCGATGGCAACATCATCAGAGGCGCCTCCGGTAATTTCTCCGCCAACTACTGGGCTGACCTCTTCCAGCAGTATCTTGCCGGTCGCCGCCCCATCAATCTGCACAGTATTGCCATTGCTGGAATACAGTTCTCCTCTCAAGTGAACAATGGTATCGGACTCATTGCTGCCCAGCTGTCCACCGGAGGCAACATAGATGGCGCTCTTCTGCGCTGCTGTTGTTCCCAGGGTGCCGCCGGTACCCACGATCACCGAGTCGGTGATGGAATGGTTACCGGTATAAATGGCATGATCGGCGATTGAGTAAGCATTCACGCTCTGGGAGGTATAGCCCCCAAACAGAAGAGCCTGACGGGATGCGCTGCCCTCAGCAGAATAGAGCTTGCCGGAAACAATCTGTCGACCTGTGGCTGAAACCAGAATACCGTCCTGAATCTCTCCATGGTTATCGATACTGCCTGTCAGTGTGTTATCCACACGGATGCCACGGTCAGTTCCGGTGCCGCCAGCAATGAGACCGTATTCACCCACATGAATTTTACCCAGCGTGGTGCCGTCTATTTCAATGCCATCGCCCTGGGTGGAACTAATCTGCCCATCGACCCTCAGCGCAATCTGGTTTTCAGCCACACCAAGCTGGCCACCATTGGCTACATAAACAGCACTGCCATTCACAGCTGTGCTGGTGAGGAGGCCGGCTTCATCGACACTGCCGCCCGTCCCCCTGACTGCAACCAGGTCAATACTGGCGCCACTGCCTATGTTCAAACCATGATGGCCGGTTGATCCAGCTGTAGCACCCGCTTCAACAGTGTAACTGTCCAGGTTGCCGCCGGTGGAAGTGTAAGCCACAGTCGAAGCTACATGACTGCCTGCAACAGCAATGCCACCGGTAATGCTGCTGTTGTTCTGGATAGTACCGGATACTGCACCATCAATTTTCACCGCCGCCCCACTGGCGTTGGACAGTGTTCCATTCACTGTCAGCACAGTTGCTCCGTTGTTACTGGAGTCGCCCAGCAAGCCACCCTGGGCGACATGAATGGCGTTGTCGCCAGTGCTGTTATTGGTCAGTGCCGATCCGGAATCAATCACCACTGAGTCCATGCTGCCGTTGGCTGCTATGTTGATTGTGTGATCAGCGGTTGAAGTCACCGATGCATTGTTGCCAATCCTGTAAGCCCCGTTCAGTTCAGCCCTGTCTGAACTGCTGGAAGACCAGGTGTAATAGGCCGGACCAGCAGATGTCTGGCTGCTGTTGATAACCACGTTGCCGGTGACGGTGCCACGGTTTTCAACGGTGTTATTGTGGGTTCCGGAGATAAGAACAGCATTGCTGGTGCCACTGCTGGCGCTACTGACAACCCCGGACTCTCCTACCAGGATTTTTCCAACCAGCGACCCGGCGCTGCCAATGCTTATTGCCGAACCACTGCCAGACGACAGTGTTCCATTGACTGTTATGGCACTGTCAGCCGCTGTGTCTCCCAGGGTTCCCGTTACCAAGAGTGCACTGTTTGAACCTGAATGGCCCAGCACCCCACCGGCATCCACTACGACTGAATCAACATAGGCATCAGCGCCAATATTGACAGTATGACTGGAAGAAGAGCTGATATTGCCGCCGCTGGTCACCCTGAGGTCTCCGTCAAGACGGTGGTTAGCCCCGGTCGAAGAATAGGCAGAGCCTGAACCTGCAAAGCTGCCACCCAGGCTGATATCACCGGTGACCATACCCTGGTTATCAATGCTGCCGGTCAGTCGACCATCCATGGTGATGGCTGCGCCATTCGAAGAAGAAACCGCACCATCAACATCAATATCACCGACCTGCCCGTCACCGGCCACATAGATGGCGCTTCTGCCTTCTCCGGCAGCACTCAGGGTGCCATCAACATTGATGACATCAATGGTTGAGTGGTCGCCAATATAGACGGTATTCCAGTCACTGGAATTGACGGTAACACCGGTATTGATGTTATAGCCACCAGTCAGGACGGCAACATCAGCAGTGGTGCCACTGGAAATATAGGCTTCACCTGTTGCACTGTGCGAACCGGAAACAATAATGCCATTGTTGATGTCGCCCTGGTTCTCAATAGTGCCTACGTAGGCTCCGGCGATGTTGATAGATCCGCTGCTGTTACCACTGACGGAGCCGGTGGAACCCACCAGCAATCTACCGGTCGCCATGCCTCCCGTATCAACCCTGATGGCGGCAGCACCGGCAGCAGAAACAGTGCCATCAATCTGGGCCAGTAATGCCGACTCTTCGCCTCCCAGCTGCCCCTGGTCAGCGATATACACGACACTGCTTGTACCGGTATTGGTCAGGGAGCCCATTTCTTCTACTTTGATGCCGCTGGTAGTGGCCCCGGCCTTTGTATGAATATTGTGAGCTGTGGATGCCGTCGCGGTGCCCCCTTCCTTGACGAGGATCGCAGAGGAAATGGTTCCCTGGTTATCCACAGTACCGGTGTATGTGCCACCAATGGCGACGGAACCCTTGCCGCCAGCCAGAATTCCGTTAACACCGACCCGGATATTGCCGGATACCGTGCCATCGATACCTATGCCGTAACCATTGATGCCGGAGAGGACACCATCAACCTCAACTATGTTGCCGCCCGCACCACTAAGGGACGCACCGCTGGCAACATAGACGGCACTGTTGTCTGAACCTTCCGTGCTCAGATGCCCGCCCTGATCCACAATCACTGAATCGAGTGAAGAACTTCCCCCGATCCACACGCCGTGACCATTCGCAGCTGCCGCCCGGCCACCGTCTTCCACGGTAAAGGAACCGGTCATTGAGCCTGTGCTGGAAGATTTGTAGAGACTGTTGGCTGCCTGCTGGACGCCGTTGATTACAATGCCACCGGTGATGGTGCCGTTATTGTCGAAGGTTCCGGTGAAGTTGCCGTTGATGACCATGGCGCTGTCATCCACATCACCGCTTACAGTGGCTCCGTCATGAACGTAGATTTCTCCAATGGCAGTACCGTCAATGCGAATGGCTGAACCATTGTCCGAAGACAGGGTTTCGCCAACCTCTATAACGAGGTCGTTTTCCTGACGACCGCTGGTAGTTCCCCCCTGGCTGAACGCTCCTCCCAGCTGACCACCCTGGCCAACAAAGATCGCGCTCCGGTCATTGCCGGAGTCATCATCGGTGGTATCTGTAGTCCGCAAAGTACCGTTGATAACAATCGAATCCAGGTAGGACGAGTTGTTGATCTGAATAGCATCAGAGGCTGTTGAAGTGACAGAACCGCCGGTATCAATCACATAGCCGCCGACCAGTATTGCGGTGTTTTCCGGGGTTCCTTCAGTGCGGTAAGCCTGATCCGCTGCTGTCTGGCTGCCGTTAATATAGACGGCGCCATTAATCAGACCGCGGTTGTCAAACGAACCGTTATAGCTGCCATTGACGACAATGGACGCATCGGTCTGACCACCCTGTCCCTGAACGACACCGCCACTGTTAACCAGAAGGACACCATTGCCCGCACCATCAACCGTTAGTGCTGCGCCATTAGTGGATCTTAAAGTTCCTTCCACTCTCAGGGCTGGTGCATTACTGTCATCGCCGCCCAGCAGGCCATCCCTGGCTACATAAATGGCGCTAAGGTGATCGCCAGTGCTTTCCAGGGACGCACCGGATTCAATGACAACTTTCTCGGTATCCGCAAACGCCCCGGTGTAAATGGTATGGACACCTGTGGTGATCGTGCTGCCACTCTTGACGATGTAATCACCGGAAAGCGTCGCCCGGTCCGCTGCTGTACCTTCGGCATGGTAAGCTGAGCCAGTGACTGTCTGGGTGCCGTTAATGACAATATCACCGGTGATATCACCTTCATTGCGAATGGTCCCGATCAGGGTGCCGCCATCGAGATTGATGGCTTTGCCGTTGATCACAGTAGCGGAAAGAGAACCGGTAGAATTAATGTGTATGGCGTTGCCGGAAGCATTGTTGCCAACCTGGCTGCCACTGGCCAGATAGATCGTGTCCGTAGAACCTGCTTCGGTAGATACTGCGGTACCGGCAATGACGATTCCGTCATTGATGACGGCTCCACTATTAACCTCGATAGTACCTGTGAAATCGCCACCCTCGGCAATATTGAGTGCACCGGAGCTGATGGCGCCATTCACTTCAAACTTACCTGTGGCGTCACCCTCTATCCTGATGGCATCACCACTACTGGAGGAGATGGTGCCATTCAGCTCAAGGATGGTTTCGGACTCAACGTCTCCCAGCTGGCCAGTGGCGGTGACAAGGATAGCGTGGCCTGTAGCCTGGTGCTCTCCCTCAATAACGATACTGTCGGTAATCAGCCCGCTGTTTTCTATGG
>JBPCXN010000252.1:0-4804 GCA_051008495.1 Endozoicomonas sp.
GCCATACTGAAAACCACCGACGGCGGTGACACCTGGACCCGTCACGCGGTACAGGACAGCTGCGGCACTGTCATCAATAAAGACCTGGAAGGCATCGGCTTTATTAATGAAAAGCAGGGCTGGGTCGGTGGCTGGGGTAACAATTTTGCCGGGCTGATGAACAGCTATACGACAGACGGCGGTTTAACCTGGGTCAGCGAGGATCACAATCCCGACGTGTCCCACAGTGATGACCGTCTAAGGATCAACCGTTACCGTTTTATCGGTGATCCGGTCACTGCCGGCTACTGCAGTGGTCAGCAGGTATACAAATTACAGTTTGGCTGCCCTCCCAGCAAGAAAGGCGCCTTTGCCAAGAAGTCCGCCTTCAGTATAACGACCCGAAGACTGGAGCCCGCCCGCAGTGACGAAGTTTCTGCCTATAACGTCCTGAGCGCCAGTGGCATTGTTCAGCAGCATGATTTCGATCTTCGTTATACCCAGCAGGGAGGTAGCAAGGTGGAAATCAGTTACCAGTTGCCGGAAAGCGCCGGGAAAGTGTTTGTCGGGCTCTGGAACCAGTTCGCTTTCTATGTGAAGACTCTGGTGCACGACACTGTCAGCAACGATGGTCGCCAGACTATCGTCTGGGACGGTTCCGATGACGACGGTAACGCCCTGTCAGAGGGTGTTTATATCTGCCGGCTGTCTGTTGATGGCTGTCAGGGCGGTAGCCAGATGGTGCAGCTCAGGCGTAGCTGATGGCTGTCGCGGTTTCACCTGAAACAGGATATTGACAAGGACAGGGAGAAGGCTGTGGCGAAACTGGACAATACACTGGTTTATCACTGGCAGGCCCGGGATGGCTACCTGATCTGCCATCTTGTCGCCGACTACTGTTTTATCGAAGCCGGTTATGAGGATGACTTCAGTGTATTGGCGCCACACCTCACCCCAAATATTGAAGCAGTGCTGTTTCAGATTAACCTCAGCAACAGCGCTGCTTTTCCAGCCCGCCGAAAAGCGATCATTCATGAGCTGAAGGCTCGGGGCATTGCCGTATTAAACGACAGTATTACGGATATTTCCAAGCGTCAGCTGCATCAGTTATTAACCTGTGCTGGCTTGAACAGTGTCTGTGCATTCAGGGAAGGCCCTGCAGAACAGACACTGTTCATCAAGTCCAATCTGAACTGGGGCGGCGGGATGGAAAAAGAGTTGCCGTCGCATCTGGCCAGGGACTTGAATATTCAACAAAGCACCAGCGTTAAAGCCTGGAACCACTACTATCGGGTCAAGCGCAAGGATGTGGATGAAGCGCTCTGGCTGGACGACACCATTGTTATAGAGCAGTACATCGAGAACACCGAGCAGAGTTTTTACCGGATATACGGCTTTGGTGATGCCATTCTGGTGGTGAAAGCTCACAACCCGGCACTGATCAAAAAGATGATCAATGATCCCCGGGATTTCAACTGCTTTCTCACCAGAGAAAGTCTGCACAGGCCTGTAGCCGGTATGCCAGAAGAGTTGCGCAAACAAATCCTGGGGTTTATATCCCATTATCCCCTAGATTATTTCTGCCTGGATATCGTTCACGACCTGCGCCAGTTTTCTATTATTGACCTTAACCTCACACCCTACAGCGGCGAGGAAGCGCAAAACAGCGATGCGCTTCAATGGCTCATTGACGGTGCCAGACGACAACTGCAGGCAGCCAGCCTTAAGGATACCTGTATCGCATGAAAACAGTGTCCGTCCTTATTGCCGCATTTCAGGCAGAGAGCTGGCTGCAGGATTGTCTGGACAGTGTATTAAAGCAATCCTTGCCAACGGCCTGGCAAATGGAAGTTCTGCTGGGAGTGGATGGTTGCCGCAAGACTCTGGAAGCAGCCAGAAGTTATAACGACCCCCGCATCAGAATCCTCTATCTGTCTCATAACCGGGGCACCTATATTACCTTCAATACTCTGATGCAGCATGCCACTGGCGACCTGATCTGCCGATTCGATGCCGACGATGTCATGCTCGAAGGCTTTCTGTCCCAGCAGATTCCCATCCTGGAATCCGGTAAAGATATTACCATGACATGGAGCATCTACACGGATGCAGAACTTAAACCGACCTCTCATGTGCTGGCTCATGAGGTTTATCATCCGAAAAACGGCCTGAATCGTCGTGGCACCGAAGGACAATTCATAATATGGCGGTATGTATGGGAGGCTCTGGGAGGGTTCCGCGCCTGGCGTTGCGGAGCTGACACCGAGTTCTTCATTCGCCTGGGGCATGCCGGCTTCAGGCACACAGTGGTAGAAGATTTCCTTTACCTGCGCCGCACCCATCACCAGTCGCTGACGACGGATTCCCGCACCAATTTCCAATCCCCCCGAAGGCTGAGGATACAGGCACTGACCCAGGCTTATGAAACGCACTACGGTGAAGGGAGCAAGAGCACAGCCGTCAAGGCCAGGTGTGAGCCTGAAGTGTCGTTTATCAATGCAGCAACTAAAGACCATCCCCCTCCTGGCACTCTGAAAAAAAACTACCGGCCTGGAACCCTTCAGGCCAGAAAGGAGTGAACTGTGCGCTACTCTGTCATTATTCCCGCTTTCAACCGTGCCGACTGGCTGGTGGAAGCCATCAACAGTGTTTACGCCCAGAACCACTCCAGCATTGAAATTATCGTGGTTGATGATGGGTCAACCGATAACACCCGCCCGCTGATAACAGGGAAGTTTCCAGGGATTCACTATCTCTACCAGGAAAACCAGGGGCCGTCCGCCGCACGTAACCGTGGCATACAGGCTGCAACGGGGGAGATCGTCGCCCTTCTGGATTCCGATGATCTCTGGCTGCCGGGAAAAATCGCCCATGAACTGGCGCTTTTCCAGCAGTTCCCGAGTGCTGGCGCTTTGGCCGGCAACGCCAGATCCTATGTCCTGAGCCAGTTGCGCTGTCTGGACACCTTTCAGCAGCGAGGCATTGACTTCCCCAATCAGCAGCCAAGACTCTTTGACTGGGAGATCCGCATTATGGAGCTGGGCCCGACCTGTTGCACCAGCGCCATGGTGTTTAAAAGGAGCACGCTGGATTCACTGGGAAAAGAACCTTTCGACAATAACCTGCGATTCAATGAAGACTGGGACCTGGAATTCAGGCTGTTCAGCCTCCACCAGGTCATCCTCTACCCCGAAATATACTGCCGACGACGTATCTTTGATGACGGGACACGCTGTCACTATCCACTGATTCCGGACAGGGCTACTGATCAACAGCAGAGAGAGATCCTGAACCAGCAGCACAGGATTCTTGGCCGCTATATCAACACCCTGAACTGGGATGCAGCCACCCGGCGACGCTTTGAGCATCGCCGCAGTCTCTTACAGGATGACCTCTCCACCCTCGACAACTGCAACCAGCCGGCTAGGAGCCTGCCGGACTTACGACTATTTCGGCCTAAATCCCAGAAAGAACGGCCCATTTTTTCGATGAATTCGATTAAATAGGTCAACTATTCGCACGAATCCATCGAAAAACTGGACTCGTTCTACTGAAATTTATGCTCGAAAGCATAAGCCCGACAGTCTCCTAGGAGACTGACCGAGAATAGACAGGTCGGCCTAAAATCCAGAAAGAACAGCCACTTTTCGTTAGAAAGCAGATGAGAGTCTCGATAAACTCCATTGAATAGGCCCACTATTCGCACGAATTGAAGTACCGGCACGATTTCAGATTACTTCTATACTCCCCAAAAGCTACGCGCCATTTGAAAAAACTCGGGGGGGGTGAACACTTTACATGCGGCATCTGTTCAAGTCCTTCAAACTTTTAGCCTGCTGGATCTTTCTGTTACTGAGCTCTATTCCCCCATCTGTTCAGGCTCAGCTTTCCGGTCACTTCAAAAATATTGGGCATGAGTTGTTTATATCGGCGCTGCTTTTCAGCTGGTCAATAAAACAGCCTTATGTCTCTTTTCAAGATAAAAGGGATTCATTACTTAACCTCGATCATAGTGCAGGATCCGAATCTCCCCCCGAGCCTGTCATTGACACTATTTTTCGGGCTAGAAGCGATGTTATCACCAGACAGATGAGTAAAAACCTTAACGGCTGGGATACGAATTCAGCCAGCACCGGTAAAACGGTTAATATTCATTTTGTACCCGTTCCAGAAGAAGGTTTGAAAGAAAGTCCTGTCAGGCTGAAATTCAACAAACCTGTCCCGGTCATTGACTGGTCAGCCTCAGCCGGTAGCTCTGCTTGCACCTTTGATAACTATTCTGTCTCACTCTCACTGAAACAGGACGCCCCTTTCTCAGTACTGAGCTGGAGTTCCGGCCAACACAGTTTTCAGGATTTCATCATTCCCATTATAAAACCGCAAGTGTCCGAAATTTACACTTACACCATTGAAATGCCTGGCCAGGTTGCAACGTCCGTATATTCTCTACTGCAGGAAGCTCCCCATGATCCGGAGAGATTATCGATTAAATTGACACCCCCCTGGTTCACGCCCAATGAAGACTTATCTAACGACCAGCAATCCATCCTGAAAGCCTACCTGGCGTTAATAGAAATGCTGCTGGACATCTACTTCGGAGACTATCTTGCACTGTTGTCTCCCGAGCAATATCAAACCCGAAAGTATCTGCTTGGGGAAAAGAGTACAGGTCCGACAACGTCCATCGCAGCGTTTGATAGCCACCCCGCACACCCATTCTCTGCCAATGGCCCAAGTGAGGTACATTATCGCAACTGGCGAATGGTTCTGCAGGTGGGCGGAGAGTGTAATGAAGGTTACTGTTCCGGGTCAGAAAGTCAAAACC
>JBPCXN010000253.1:0-15429 GCA_051008495.1 Endozoicomonas sp.
CAATATCGCCGTTCTTCGCATCCAGGCGTTCCATGATCTTCATGGTCACGTCGTCGCCCAGGAACTTGATGATCGGGGATTGCAGGCCGTTAGCGCCGTTTTCGATCTCGTTGACCTTGATCCAGGCTAAGCCTCTGGCTCCGTAGATGCTGACAAACTTGGTGTAATCATCAATCTGCTTACGGGACAGCTCAGCACCACCAGGTACTTTCAACGCAGCAACTCGACCTTTTGGATCTTCCGCAGGCCCTTTGAAGACCTTGAATTCAACACCGGTCATCAGGTCAGCCACGTCCACCAGCTCCAGGGGAATACGCAGGTCCGGCTTGTCGGAACCGTAACGGTTCATGGCTTCGGCATAACTCATGTGAGGGAACTCGCCGAGATCAATATTGCGTACCTGCTTGAAGACAGTTTCCACCATCTCTTCAGTGATCCCCATGACCTGGGACTCATCCATGAAGGATGTTTCGATATCGATCTGGGTGAATTCAGGCTGACGATCCGCACGCAGGTCTTCATCGCGGAAGCACTTGACGATCTGGTAGTAACGGTCGAAACCGGACACCATCAGCATCTGCTTGAACAGCTGTGGAGACTGCGGCAACGCGAAGAACTTACCTTCGTGAGTACGGCTTGGCACCAGGTAGTCACGGGCACCTTCAGGAGTAGCACGGGTCAGAACCGGGGTTTCAACGTCCAGGAAGCATTTACTGTCCATGAAGCTGCGGACCGCACTGGTGACTTTGCTGCGCAAAATCATCTTTTCCTGCATTTCCGGACGGCGCAGGTCAATGACACGGTGCTTCAGACGAACGTCTTCGCCAACATCGGTATAGCCTTCAATCTGGAATGGAGGGGTCTGGGCTTCGTTCAGAACTTCCACCTGCTTGCCCAGCACCTCGATTTCACCTGTGCCCATATTGGCATTGGTGGTGCCTTCCGGACGTGGACGAACACGGCCGGTAATTTTCAGCACATACTCACTGCGCGCTTTGTCTGCCAGTGCAAAGGCTTCTTCGGTGTCAGGGTCGATAACGACCTGGGCGATGCCTTCACGGTCACGCATATCCAGGAAAATAACACCACCATGGTCGCGACGGCGGTGTACCCATCCACAAAGGGTAACCTCCTGCCCGTCATGGGAGAGATTCAGATCGCCGCAATAATGGCTGCGCATAACATACCTCGAAACAGGGACTGTATATCAGTTTCAGAACAGGACCAGGGTGTAAAGCGCCTTGCCCCTGAGAATGTATTACTCGGCGGTTGCCGGGCAAGAGCCGCAAGAACTTTTCGAAGCCTTGCTGGGACAATGGTTGTCACTGGATGAGAGGTTCTTTTTCTTGCCGCCCTTGAAGTCAGTTTCATACCAGCCACCGCCTTTCAGTCGAAAGGACGGCGCACTCAGCAGCTTCTTCAAACGGGGCTCACCGCAGTCACCGCAGTCGGTCAACGGCGCATCGCTGAACTTCTGGATGGCTTCCGTCACTTCGCCACAGTTATCGCACTGATATTCGTAGATCGGCATTGACCCTCTGTATCCTTCGTCTGCCACTATCAAAACTGACGCATTATACCTGAACCATTGCTTTTCTCCAGAACACCCCGCAGCCGTGTAGCCATACCCGACAAAAAAAACGCTGCTTTCCTCATTGAAAAGCAGCGTTTTTCTCAGCCTGATTGGTTTTATCCAAACCGGCTCCTGTTTAAACCACTGACCAGCTCGTCATGTTCTCTCTGAGCCTCTGCCAATTCATCCGGAACAGACTGCAACTCCTGAAGCGCCTCGGCCACTGTCTGTCTATCAGTGCTGCTGCGGGAAAGCCCCTCTTCCAGTAAAGCCTCCTGGCTTGCCGCGTCAGCCATGGTCTCTTCCATCCGGCCTTCCAGCATCAACCGGGCAAAGACCTGTGGGTTGTCCGCCCCTTCAAGGCTCAGGCTGTCGCCCAGAACCGCACCTGAGGTCGGATCCACTTCGGCTTCTCGCTGTGCCGGGTTACCAATCTGAGCAAAAACTTGTGGCTTACCCGCCCCTTCAAGGCTCAGGTTGCCACCCAGAACCGCACCTGAGGTCGGATCTACTTCAGCTTCATCCAGCGCCTGGTTGTCACTCTGACCAAAGCTTTGCAGTACAATGGCAAAACCTTCTTCCGGAATCGGCAGTTCGTCTTCCCGCTCACGGCGGGACTCTTCTTTTTCCAGAGCAGCAATCAACTGTTCCAGGAATGTCGTATCCCTTGGCGTAAACACTGCGGCAAGGTCTCCGAGTTCAATATCAGAAAGCAAACCATACGCGGCCGAAGCAGCCTGCGTCTGCGCGCCAGCTTCCGTCGTTGTCACCGGCTGAACGCCAACATATAGGTCATCAATTTCTTCAGCCCTTGCTGAAATCTCCCCATCCACGATCACCTCGGAGTAGCTATCCAACACTTCTTTCATCTCGTTCAGTTTCAGCTGTTCCCTGGTAGCGGCTGTTTGAGCCTGCTGCTCAAGTTCCCGAACCTCCTGGACACCCTCTTCCCCGGTCTCCATGGCGACAGGGTCAAAGCGCTGCTTGACACGACCCAACAAGTTATTGAGGTTAACGAACTCTTCCGTCACAGAGTCGAGAACCCGCTGAACACCTACTAAAGTTGCGCTGTCCACTGCATTTTCACTCTCAAGCTGTTGAACCTGCTGCTGGAGAGTCGCCACTTCTGACTCCAAACCACTGATATCGGTTTTCAGCTGGACAATATCGCCCTGGAGCTGCTGGATAATCACTTCGCTCAGGTCGGCTTTCATCTGTAGCTTTTCAGTTTGTTTCTGATCCAGCTGAGCTGAATAGTATTCAGCCTCGATCTGCATGGAGGCTATATCTATATCCAGCTGCTGGATTTCCTGCTGGAGTCTGGCGATCTGTTCACTGTTATCGTTTTCGCCCAGGCCTGCCCGGCTGCCAGCTTTCAGGGACGATTCTGGAGGTGCATCTACAGATTCTGCCGGTGCGTCAGATGACAGGGCTTCCGCAAGCTCCTGCTGTTTATGAAGTTTTTCCGCCTGCTTTTGCGCCACCTCCTCAGATCTGTATGTGAGTAAATCACCAAACTCCTGAATCTCTGTTTGCAGCCGGGCAACCTCCTGCTCCAAAGGCTCTAGCTCTCTTGCATTGCCCCCGGAAGCACTGTATTGCAGCTGTATATCAGCCAAATGCTGTATTTTCTGTTGCCTGACTCCTTCCTTCTGAGCCAGCAAAGACGTGCTTTCCATGATTTGGGTATACTGTCTGCTGACGCCTGACTCAAGCTGTTGAATCTCTTCTTCGAGCGCCGTTATCTGCTCCCTATTGCCACCCCCTGCACTCTCATCCCCAGAGCTATCCCCACCAGAAGCACCGCCTCCCGAACCACCTTCATCAGTAATCCGGGGCTCATCAGAACCCCCTTCAGGGGCGTCGGCTTCGAGGGCGCCGGATTCAAGGGTATCCACTTCAACCGGATCAGTTCCTGCATCCAGTTCACCAGGAGCGGCTTCAGTCGAGGCATCTGCCAGAAGGGCGGCAAGCTCCTGTTGTTTAGTCTGCACCAACTCACGTGACTGGGAGAGTTCAGTCGTCTGTTCCGTCAAGGTGTTATTGAGGCTCTCGATTTCACCGCCCAGATCGAGGATTCCATCCTGCAACTCCAACTGCTGCTGGGCTGTACTCAACTGCTGTTCACGAAGACTCTTGCTGGCATTTTTGTCATCAATGGTATCAGAGTGCTCCTGAACGGCCTGGCTCTTGCCACCGATATCCTGAGCACGATCATTGATATCACCTTTAAGAACCCTGGCATCATCGGCCCTGCTCTCCCTTTGCAGCTGCTCAGACAGTCTGTAGCCGAACACCTGGCTGATGGATTCGGCACTGAATAAGGCCTGGGTGTCACTGATCATGCCCTTGATCAGCATCATCAAAGACTGGCCATCATTAATATCAATGTCCTGTGCATTAAAGCGCCGGTTAAACTCATGGACGGCAGCCCTGAAACCATCCAGCTTGGCTTCAAAGGCTTTCTGGAGAAGGTCTGGTTCTGGTACCGGTGCAGGCTGAGGACTATCCAGACTGACTTCTACATTGGGAGAAGACTGTGCGGGGCTTTCGGATACCGAGACTGTGTTTTCACTACCGTAGCCCAGCGAGACTTCCTGGCTGGGTGCGACTTCCGGCGACATAACCGGCTCACTGGTTACTCCCAGGTTTCTGGTAACACCACCTGAACCAACTGAATCTACCATGACTTACGCCTCCCTGACCGAATGAAATCCTGACTTAGTCCACTGATTTCATCCAATCTCAGTATCTGTATTGCGCCCTGAGACTGCTATAGAGAATGGGTTTTCGACTGGCAAGCCCGTAACGGGATTTAAATAGGTATGGGCACTGGCAACGTCTCCTGAGCCAGGCTGCAGGTGGGTCTGAGCTATTGATTCCTGTCGGGTGTTCACCGAACCAACCATACTCAATACCTCCCTGGCTATTGCTCCAGTAAATAGCGCTTCAGCTGTTTAGCCTGTTTCAGTTCCTTACTCCAGCGGGCATCTTTCTTTATTCTCTTGACCGCTTCCATCAAGGCCTTTTTCGCCAGCCTCCTCTGCTTCAACCTGATAAAGCATTCGGTCATGCAAAGCGATGGCCTTGGATCCTTTTTATCAAGACGGTCTGCATACGACAGGGCTGGGATGGCCTGCTCATCCCTGGACATCCTGTGGAGCGCCAGCCCCATTCCTAGGAAGTACCTGGGATTTCGATGATCCATCAGGGCCATATATCGAAACATTCGTAATGCTTCTTCGTAATGACCCGATGAAAACTGGGCATGAGCCAGACTGTAGATAGACTCCATATGAGCCTCATCCAGATTCCGGACTTTCCCAATGGTCCCGCCTTTAGATAAATAGGTTTGCCACAGCGCCTTTTTATCCGTATTTTTTCCTGAAGCCTGCTCTCTGGCCATGCCTCATTCCTGCAATATCCATGAATGTTCACTGCTTGTTAGATTCATTATACACAATGGTTTTAAAGGCCTTGTCAGTCATTAGTCTCAGCAATATATCAAATTAGAAATAAATGATTTCTTTTTAATTCAATCAAGTAATTTGCAAAATCAGTGATCGCTGTTTAACTCATTTACTCAATTCGCCAAAAAACACTAACTATCCGGGCACTCTTATAAAGAATCAAAAAGACTGCATCTTCCCCGGGAGCACAGGAGTTCTATTCAATGAAACTTGCCGTTTTACCTGCGACAAGTACCGCCGTATTTCTGGCTACTGCCACTGCATGTCCTTTAGTATTTGCAGAAGCTGCGAATACATCAGCCTCTAATGAGCACAGCCTGTCACTGAAACTCCGAAACTATTATCAGGATCGGCAACTGAAGGATTTCAGCAGGGATTATCTGGAGCCAGATGGAACCAGAGTCAAAACCCACAGCAAGCAGCAGGCCTGGGGACAGGGTACCGAGATAAATTTCCAGTCAGCCTGGCTGGGATCGGATACATCAGGCATTGGCGCTGACTTTTCTCTCTATGGTGGCCTGAAGTTGCTGGGTGAGAATGATCGCTATGGCACGACCATTTTAAAAGAGGGCACACCGGCCTTCCACTCAAGCAAAGGAGAGTACCTGGCCAACCAGAACAGCTACAGTAAAGTCGGTCTTGCCTATGCCAAAGGCTTTGTTGGCGATGATAATTACCACCTCCAGGCCAAAGCTGGCTGGATACCGATAGAGAAGCCCCTGCTGCACACCTATTATCGCTTGACCCCCACCACCTTCCAGGGGGCCATGGCTGAAGCCACTCTGGGCAATCTTGACCTTTACGGCGCCTGGACCAACCGGGTATCCCTCTATAACCATGAGAAGATGGAGGACTTCACAAGCCTGCGCAATGGCTCCAGCGGTCGTGACAAAAAACATGAAAGAATCGACTACCTGTACACACTGGGTGGTTCTTTCAGCCACGACTCCGGTTTAGGCAGTGATCTGGCCTACGCTGAAAGTGAATCTTACCTTAAGCTTTATCACGCCAACCTTAATTACACCTTTCTGCTGAATGAATACACTTCCCTCCTGCTGGAAGGTCAGTTCTACAAAGGTGAGGAAAATGGCGAGAAATGGAAGAGCCACAGCGAAACCTTCGGAGGCTTTGACAAAGACGCCAACCTGTACAACCTTAACGCAAGGCTGACCTACGATATGCTTTCGTTCATGGCTTCATACAGCCAGGTAGAGGCGGAAAAGAAAGGGACACTCGGAGAATTCGATTTTCATCTGGCCTACGAATCAGGGCGCGACTACGACGACCTGGGTTACTGGACCAAGAGACAGATATCAAGCTTTAACCACAACGGTGAAAAAGTCTGGCAGGCAGGGGTTCAGTATGCATTTGATAACCTCGGTGTGCCCGGCCTAACCGTAGGTTACACCTACACCCAGGGCAACGACATAAAAGCCACCAATCATCCGGATTACAGTGACAAATACAAGGAAAGGGAACACAACATCGAGTTTGGCTATGCCTTTCAGCAGCGAACGCTCAAGGGCCTGAGCTTTAAAGTGCTCTATGCGCAGCATCAGGCAGACAAGGAGTTGAGCAAGATCAAAAACGAAGACAGCAAGAAAGATTTTGAACACGAAGGTATGACCGACCTTCGCGTGTATGTCGACTACACCTTGAGCGTTTTCTGAATTTATCAGGGCATGGATGCCCTTCCCGTTTTCCGCCTTCCGCCTGATTGTTCAAATTATTTGATCTGCCGGTCATATATTTGAAAAGAATCTTGCATCAAAGAGTCATTTTGTATAAAAATCGTACCTGGCCCTACTGGGGAGGTTTCGAGGTACATCCCTCTGTACTAACGGATGATGAAGCCAGGGCTGCACACAAAAAAACACAGCAAGGAGCTGAATAATGAAACTCGCACAACTGAGTGCCCTGAGTGCCGCCGTTCTTTTGGCATCTACCGTACAAGCCAATTCCTTCGCCGACGATTCCAGCCTGAACCTGGAGCTGCGTAACTTCTTTATGGATAGGGCGACAGAAAATAGAGATGGTGCTGATGGCTCTGATGACTCATCTTCACAGTGGGCTCAAGCCATACGCTTTGATTACTCTTCCGGGTATTTTGAAAACATTGTTGGACTGGATCTCAGCGCTTACTACAACCTCAAGCTAGGGGCATCCAATATTGATAGCCTCGGGAATGACAAAACCAACAACCCTGGCCTCCTCCCGGGAGAAGCCGACGGCGACTCAAAAAGCTATGGCAAAACAGCTTTTGCCGTTAAATTCAACCTGGCTGATATGGGAACGGCAAAATACGGTCGTTTCTTCCTGGATACTCCACTGGTAAATAACAGTGACAGTCGTTCACTGCCAAGCCTGTCAGAAGCCTTCTACGCAGACATCGCATATGAGGGTCTGAGTGCCTATGGCGTATGGGCTGTAAAAAGCAACCCTAAAACAGAAGCTGGTTTCGATGAGTACATGACCAGTGGCGACAAAGAGCCGGTTAAGGCTGTTGGCGCCAGTTACGACTTTGGCCAGGGGCTTGGCCTGAGTGCTGACTATGCGACACAGGCTAACTTTGCCAATAAGTATCTTGTTGAAGCCACCTTCTCTCAAGATCTGGACCAGGCTACTCTTGGCCTTGCAGCTCAGTACGCCAAGCTGTCACTCATTGGTGATAAAAAGGATGACGCCTCTGATGATACGAGCCAGGCAGCCTGGGGCCTCAAAGCGAGTGCCGGCATGGGGCAAGCTTCTTTCGGAGTTGCATACACCAAAGTCGAAAGCACTACTGTAGGGTCTTTTAACCCTGCATGGGGCATGGTTGGGGACGCAGATGACGACTCTGGCTACTTCGGCTACAACTCTATCCAATACTCTGACTTCAACAGCAATGGGCAATCTGCCTGGGGCTTTAATGCCGGTTATGACTTTGCCGAGTTTGTTCAGGGCCTGAGTGCTTCCGCTATCTATGTCACTGGTAAAACTGATCCCAAAGGTAGTGACGGTGTAGATGAAAATGAGCTCAACCTCAAAGTCACCTACGCTTTCCCACAGCTTGACGGTCTGAGCGCTCAGCTGAGATATGCCAAGAATACTCTGGAAACTTCTGAGAAGGACCAGGTTACTAACGACACTCGTGTCATCGTGAAGTACAACGTAGCTATCTTCTAAGATAGCCTGATTGAGTAGTTGTCCCTGGACGACTACTCGATTCAAAAGAAGAATCGACAGGTTGACGATTTATTCTGACAACACAAAAAAAGGGAGGCATAAAAACCTCCCTTTGCTTTTTCCGGGTGTCTACTCAGGAAGAAGCAAACTCTTTCAGTTTTTTCAACGGCCTGACTTTCACCAGGATACTGGCCGGTTTTGCCGCCACATCCATTAGTTCACCAGGCCTGAAAGGATTGGGTACACCTTTCCTGGCCTTTTGGGCCGGTTTCTTTCGGGTAATGATTTTCAACAGCCCGGGAAGGGTAAATTCACCACAACCGCGCTTCTTCATATGACGTTCTACCAGCACAGTCAGTTCATCAAGAACGGCGCCAACTTCTTTTTTGGTCAGCCCCGTGTTCTCGGCTATTTCCGAAACAATCTGGGTCTTGCTGTACTTGTCTTTGATCGCTGTGGCTTTCTTAGCTGCCATGCTTCAACTCTCCTGATGGTTATCCTTGTTTAGGTAATGCTCTCCGGCGTGATATCCGGATTCGCTATCTGCCACTACACCAGGCTGATGCCAATGCTTCCGGGGCGCAGAAATCATGCCTGGGCATGGTTTTCTGCAACATCCTGTTTCCCGTTTCGCCTGAAAAAATACTGATTACAGGCTTTGAAACATTAAAAACCACTATACCAACAGTATTTTTCCACTGCGAGCATTTTTTCGACAATTCCATCAAGACGCCAGACCACGCCCTGCAAGGCATACAAAGCGATTGTGATGGACGGCAGATAGGGTTACATTAACTCCAGCAGCCGTAATAATAATCATGCTGTTTTGCCATCGGGGTTTTGCCGGTGGCGCCGATGTCCTAGGAGCCTGTCGGACTTGAGCTTTCGAGCATGAAATTTAGTAGAGCGAGTCGGTTTTTTCGTTGGATTTGTGCGAATAGTTGACCTATTTAAGCAAATTCAACGAAAAAACTGGCCGCTCTTTCTAGATTTCAGGCCGAAATTGCCTTAAGTCCGACAGGCTTCTAGTGTTCACGGGCTGTTGGCACGGGCTCAGAGAAGCCTGAAGCCACAGCCCGGATTTTTTAGTCAATTCTGATAACAACCAAAGGGATCCAATCGTTGAAACATCTTAAATTCATTCACACCCTGGCCGGCATCCTCGCCCTGCTTACCCTGGTCATCAAGGCAGGGCAGCAGGAAGTCGCGGCCTGGTCTCCAGTTTTCTCAACCCCGGCCCTGCTTCTCCTCGCGGCAGCGCTGATCAACCTCAGCCTGGGCAGCTATCTGACCCTGTTTCGTAACAAAAAAGCCACTATCCAGGGAGTGGCGGCATTCCTGTTGCTGGTTTCCACCTTATTGTCAGGCAGCATGCTGTTCATGGACATCCAGCCCCTTTCCGGCATGCCTCCTGAGCAGCTGACACTGATCCTCCTGGTCAGCGCAGCCATTCTGCATTTTGTCATCAACCTGAAAGCGCTGAACCCGGTCAACACCACCGACATCAGCGACTCCGACCGGGAAACCGGCACCGTCAAGTGGTTTAATGTCACCAAGGGCTTTGGCTTTATCACCCGGGACAAAGGCGACGATGTATTTGTGCACTATCGCGCAATAAGAGGCGAAGGGCACCGCACCCTGACGGAAGGTCAACGGGTGGAGTTCATAGTCACTGAAAAGGACAAGGGACTGCAGGCTGAGGATGTCATTGCCGCCCCCAGGGGACACTGACAGAAAAGTCCCGGGAGGAGCCTCCCGGGACAACAGGACAGATTTTAGTAATGAGGAGGAGCACTCTCCTCCTGCTCCTCCAGCTGGGTACTGACCAGTGACTGGAACTGCTTTTTCAACTGTTCCAGGTCAGCCGTCAGTCTTTCAATATCCTTCTGTTGTTGCGTCACCACATCATTCAACTGCGCAACCGTATCTTCCTGAAAGCTCATCTGTGTCTGCAGTTCGATCAGATCGTCTTTCATGATTAGCTCCCGGCATCAGTCTGTAGAAAGTTCACGGCAGAGGCCGCAACGCCACCTGCCCCGTTGAAAAATCACTTGAATCGGGCAAGAAACGACGCCATCGTCTCCCTGATTCCAACCACTTCTGAATCGGAGTAAGCCAGCGCGGGCAATTTACCCCAGACCGGCCCCGGCCAGGCCGGGTCGGATTCATACCGGACAACATGGTGAATGTGTAACTGCCTGACAATATTCCCAAGAGCCGCTACATTCATCTTGTCAGCCTGGAACTGCTCACTGAGGAAGGCGGACAGTTGCACGGACTCCCGGTTCAGCTGCAGCAATTGCTGGTCATCGAGTTCATACAGCTCTTCGATGCCGGTAACTTTCGGCACAAGAATAAACCAGGAAAACTGTCGATCATTCATCAACAGCAGCTGGCAGAGAGGCAACTCGCCCAGCAGCAGGCAGTCCTGCGCCAGGCGCTTGTCCAGTTGAAAGGTCTTCATCATAACCCCGTACCCAGTACAAACCGAAGCACTATATCCGACCGGAGAGGTTTTATCGACAGTGCTGTATTGCCGGAAATCCCTCAGGCATAGTGAGAATGGGGAAAACCTTTTTTAGAATCAAGGTTGCCCTGGTTGGCCCCGCAAAGACTTAAGCAGGAAATGCCGCCCCATTCAAAACCAACCATGAAAGCAGCGGTGTTTTCATAGTAGAATTACTCTTTTGCCATTCGATGACAGACTGTCGATGGCCAGCAAATGGAGTACTCAATGCGAACCAGTCAGACCCTGATCGCCACCCTGAAGGAAACACCGGCTGATGCCGTGGTGATCAGCCATCAACTGATGCTCAGAGCCGGAATGATCCGCAAACTGGCATCCGGTCTCTATACCTGGATGCCTATGGGTCTGAGGGTGCTGCAGAAAGTTGAAAACATCGTCCGGAAAGAGATGAACCTGGCCGGCGCCCAGGAAGTGCTGATGCCGGCCGTACAACCGGCAGAACTCTGGCAGGAATCCGGTCGCTGGGAACAGTACGGCCCTGAACTGATGCGCATGAAGGACCGTCACCAGCGCGATTTTGTCATTGGCCCCACCCACGAGGAAGTCATTACTGACCTGGTACGGGATGAACTGAACAGCTACAAGCAGCTGCCGATGAACCTGTACCAGATCCAGACTAAGTTCCGTGACGAAATCCGTCCGCGCTTTGGCCTGATGCGCGGTCGTGAGTTCATCATGAAAGACGCCTACTCTTTCCATGCCAGCGACGAGTGCCTGGATCGTGAATACTGGAATATGCACGACACCTACTTCCGTATTTTCAATCGCCTCGGCCTGAACTTCCGCGCTGTTGAAGCCGATACCGGTACCATCGGTGGTAATGCCTCTCACGAGATTCATGTACTGGCGGAGTCCGGGGAAGACCTGATCGCCTTCTGCAATGAAAGTGACTACGCCGCCAACATTGAGAAAGCAGAAGCAGTGGCGCCTGCCACTCCCCGTGGTGAAGCAACGGAAGAGATGCGACTGGTTGATACACCGGAAGCCAAAACCATTGCCAACCTGGTTGAACAGTTTGACCTTGCCATTAAGAAAACGATCAAGACCCTGATTGTGGCGGCTTCTGAAGAATCCGAAGCAGACTTCATCGCCCTGCTGGTGCGTGGCGATCACGAGCTGAATGAAATCAAGGCAGAGAAACTGCCAGAAGTGGCTGAACCATTGCGCTTTGCCACGGATGAAGAAATCAAGGCAGTCATGGGTGCAGCTCCTGGCTCTCTTGGGCCTGTCGACATTTCCATTCCGTGCATTGTTGATCGTTCCGTTGCTGTCATGTCTGACTTTGGCGCTGGCGCCAATATAGACGACAAACACTATTTTGGTATCAACTGGGAGCGTGACGCCAGCTTTGACCGGGTCGAAGATATCCGCAACATTGTTGCAGGCGATCCAAGCCCCTGCGGTAAAGGACAGCTGATACTGAAGCGTGGTATCGAAGTCGGTCATATTTTCCAGCTCGGCACCAAGTACTCCGAAGCCATGAACGCCAAAGTCCTCAGTGAGAACGGCAAGGCTGTTACCATGGCCATGGGTTGTTACGGCCTTGGTGTTTCCAGGGTAGTTGCCGCTGCCATTGAACAGAACCACGACGACCGCGGCATCATCTGGCCGGAAAGCATTGCGCCTTTCCAGATTGCTATAGTGCCATTAAAGATGGAAAAGTCTGAAGCCGTCCGGGAAGCCGCCGAAAAACTTTATAAGGAACTGACTGAAGCCGGTTACGACGTTCTGATGGATGACCGCAAAGCCAGCCCTGGCGTGAAATTTGCCGATATGGAGCTTATCGGTATCCCACACCGAGTGGTATTGAGTGATCGTGGTCTGGCCAATGGACAGGTAGAGTACAAGCACCGTACTGCCGCTGACAGGGAAGACGTGGCTCTCAGTGAAATCACCGAACTGCTTAAGAAACGTGTTCAAGCCTGAAAGGCTGGGACAGCGCCGTAACCATAAAATCACAGTCCTCTGGCTCGCTGCCATCCTGCTGCTTCCAGCTTCCAGCTGGGGGCAGCGCCCGGAAGCCCGCCTGAGCGCTCATCTCGCTGACACCAGCAAAGCGGAAAGTTTTGCCGACCGTTTCGAGGAGCAGGTCTGGCTCACGGACATGTCGGATCGAATGAAGAAATTCGTCAAGACCCCCGAGCAACGGATCAAACTGCTGCAACTTATTCACCAGGAAGCCATTCGCGCCAACCTGCCTCCTGAACTGGTGCTGGCACTGATTCAGACAGAGTCGTCGTTTAACCGGTTTGCGGTCTCTTCTGCTGGAGCCCAGGGGTTAATGCAGGTCATGCCTTTCTGGAAAGACGTCATGGGACGCCCAATGGACAACCTGACCGATGTCGCCACCAACCTTCGCTACGGTTGCACCATACTCAGTTATTACCTGGAGAAGGAAAAAGGCAATATGACCCGTGCCCTGGCCAGGTACAACGGCAGTCTGGGCAAGACCTGGTATCCGAAAAGAGTATTTGCTAACTTGGAGCAGCACTGGAAGAATGACTAGTGCACAGTTCAACCAGTGGTAAATCCGCTGAAATCCTGCCAGGGCTCATCCGCAGCCTGAACAGACTGGACTCTGGCGAGAGGTGGTCCTTTATGAAGCCAGAGTTCGAGTTCCCCCACTGACTTTTCATCGCCACACATCAAAACCTCAACACGGCCATCCGGCAGGTTCTTGGCCCATCCTGTGACACCAAGACCCCGCGCCTTCTGCTGAGTGGAGCCTCGGTACCAGACTCCCTGAACGCGCCCATTGACCAGCGCCCGCCGGCAAACCTTAGCCACCTGAAGCCCCCTTATCACGCTTCTGCACTTGCCCTACCAGCTTTTCCAGCCCTGACTGGGTCTGCGGTCCATACAAGGTTTCCACCAGCTCACCATTCGGGTTGACTATATAGGTGGCCGGCAGCACTTTGGGCGATTTGGCTTTCAGCTTTTCCAGCGGGCTTTCAGAAAGGACTGGAAAACGAATCCCGAGAGACTCTACCTTCTTCTCCAATTCACTGCCCTGGCTGGCATCAAAGTCGACGCCGACCACCCTGAGCTCCCCCTTGCGCTCCAGTGCATTCAGTTCCGGAATCTCTTCCCGACAGGGATCGCACCAGTCTGCCCAGAAATTGATGACCAACCATCGTCCCTGACGATCCTGGAGATCAACTCCTTTACCACGGCTATCTGTGAAGTCTGGTTTGCTGCACGCGGTTAACAGGGTCAGTGTGAAGACAGCCATAAAGATTGAAAGAGCCGCCCCGGAAGAAATCAGTCTCATACGCCGTTCCAGCCTGAATCAGTTGAGCCTAGGAGTCTGTCGGACTTAAGGCAATTTCGGCCTGAAATCCAGAAAGAGCGGCCACTTTTCGATAGAAAGCGGATGAGAGTCTCGATGAATTCGATTAAATAGGTCAACTGTTCGCACAAATCCAACGAAAAAACTGACTCGCTCTACTGACTCTTACCATGAAGAGCATGCTCGAAAACATAAGCCCGACAGGCTCCTAGTCTAGCAGGAAACCTCATTCAGATGCTCGTGTTTGAATTCAGCACTGTATCTGCTGCAGGTCGGTAGTCACAAGAGAGCGTCAGGGTCGCATTAGCTCTCGCTTCTCCAGCATCTATCGATTCTATGAACTGGTTGACTTCAAGCCACGCCCGATAATTGCCTGATGGGAAGAAGATACCCGGAGCTTTTCTCCAACGGGGAATGGTATTTTCTTCCTCAGCTCCTCTGTCACTTTTTACTCGCATGACGAGGTCACTTTCATGAAGATCACGGAGGTTTTCAGACACAAATTCAACGTCCACTCGAAGATAGCCCCCGTGGTAGGGTGGCGTATCTTTCTTCCCTGAATTGCTTTGCAGAATGAAGCGGGTTGAACTGGCTTCTTTAATTGACTCCCCCTTGAATGAAATTCCTCCGGTATTTCGCTGCGTAACTGCTCAAAATTGACTGGCAAATCAACCTCTACAGGTCAAAGAAAGTTATCCTGACCTTCCGTATATTCTCATCGTATGCACCTGCTTGACTCACTATTCGCCAGTACAGACAGTGAACAGTTACGTTCATTCGTCAAAAACCTTCTCGACACTGTCGAGAAGCAGTCTGTGCAGATTGAAAGGCAGCGCTTTCAGATCGAACAGCTGGTTGAAGAGAACGAACAGCTCCGGGCAGAAATTCGCCACTTGAAGAAGCACAAGGGCAAACCTAAGATCAGGCCTAATGTACCGGACAAGGATGACCAGGAAGGCAAGCCTTCTAACACCAAAGGCGCTGACCAGAGTGCTGGTACCAGTGACGGCAGTCGTCAACCGAAAAGTAAGCGGCCACGCTCGCAAGATGCTGGGAAAACCGCTGCACCTCCCATCACTGTTGACCGGGAAGAAGTTTGTTCCATCGCTGAGCCTGGTGAAAACTGGCGCTTTAAAGGCTATATCGACTTTTTTCACACCGAGCTGGACTTACGCTTTGTCACTACCCGTTACAGGCGAGAGTACTACACTACCCCGCAAGGTGGGGTTTCCGCCCCTTTGCCTGAGCATGTGAAAAGCCGCTTTGGTGATAACCTGAAAACCCACCTGTTGGATTTTTACCATTCCTGCAGTACGACACAACCTCTCTTGCTATCCTGGCTGCATGACCATGGGTGCTCAATGTCAGAGGGTTCGCTGAACAACATCCTGACTGAGGGGCATGA
>JBPCXN010000254.1:0-2837 GCA_051008495.1 Endozoicomonas sp.
CTGTCTGCCCGAAGTAAAAGTGTGGGTGAAGCTGAATTGAGAAAGTCTGATGCCGAAGCCATTCTGCAATTTGTCACCAGGGCCAGGCAGGTCAAGCCAAGAGGCCAGGTTCTGCTTGGGCAAAATGACAACCGTATGGATGTCATGCTGAAAGACCAGGATCAGATTGTGATACCTAACAAAACCGTTCTGGTCCAGGTGCATGGTGAAGTGATGTTCCCGAATGCCATGGTTTATGAAGAGGGCAGCGACATAAACGACTATGTCAACGCCTCTGGCGGCTATTCCCAGAAGGCGGACCAGTCAAGGGTGCTGGTGCTCCATCGGGACGGCACTATTTCCCGAATTGACTATAAGGACGGGTGGTTCAGCAAAGGGCTGGCAAAGTATGATATACAGCCTGGCGATGAGATCCTCGTGATGCCGCAGGTTGACCCGAAAACCATGCAGCACACCAGTGATATCATGCAGATAATTTATCAGATTGCCTTGAGTGCTGCTGTGGTGCTGAGGTTATGAACAACCCTTGCGTTGAGGCAACTAAAGTTTGACTTTATTCCCATTGCTGCATACCTTATTTTGTATATTAAGGTAATATACATATGATATGAACTGGGCAAAAATTACTGGTTTTGACTGGGATTCTGGTAATGAGCGTAAGAATGAAGATAAACATGGTGTTTCAAAAGTGGAAGCTGAACAGGTATTTTTCAACAGACCGTTTTTAGTGCTCAAGGACGAGAAACACAGTCAGCTAGAGCCTCGCTTTCATGGGCTTGGTCAAACCCATAACAACCGTCTGCTTCACATTACTTTCACCCTGAGAGCCAAAGATACGCTTATCCGAGTTATATCAGCAAGAGATATGCACCGGAAAGAGAGAGGTTTTTATGAGCAAAAAACCACCGGAGTTTAGCTCAGAAGCAGAAGAGCGGGATTTCTGGGAAAACCACGACTCCTCTGCGTATGTTGACTGGAATAAAGCTAAAGCTGTATCAATGACAAACCTGAAGCCATCAACCAAAACTATTTCACTCAGGTTGCCTGAGACTCTGCTGGACAGCATCAAGATTGAAGCAAACAAGCGGGACATCCCCTATCAATCACTAATCAAGTACTGGCTTGCGGAATCTGTTGGTGTGGGGAAGGGATAGACGCTCACTTCACCTCCAGACCATCAGAAGTGTCCACACTATGCTGCTATGAATGCAGCTTCTGATTTGGTATTAAGCAGGAAATGACATAGCTTAAAATATAATCGGATGTTTATTGATTTCAGAGACCTTTCATGAGCCTCAACTCCAATTATTTATCGCTATTTCAACAGAACTGGGCAGAAACGCTGAGAGCAGTTAAACGCCTTCAGTCCTCTCTTTCAAGATTGCAGCAGTGTTTCCCTCTCACTGCTGAAGCCCTGAAATCTGAGGACGAAGAACTGTTTGAAAAGCTGGATGCCTTCAGGGTTCGTTTCGCCACGCTGCAGGATTGCATAGGTAACAAGCTATTCCGGAATCTGCTGCGTTCTGAGGATGAAGAAGGCCTGAATATGGCAGACACTTTGGCCAGAATGGAAAAGCGCCATATTCTTCGATCTGCAAACCAGTGGCGGAAAATGAGAGAGATCCGCAACGCCTTTTCTCACGATTACCCTGAGTCCGAAGCTCAAAGATCCGAAGCCCTTAACATGGCCTGGAAAGATGCCTCTGAGCTTATTCATATAGCCAGAAACATAGAAGCCTATATGCTGAGACTTCACAGTATTAAACTGGATGTCATCCCATGAGAATCAGCAAAGAGCAAAAGGCGGATATCGTTGAGCTGGTTAAAAGGCATGTCAGTCAAAATGCCCGTGTATGGCTGTTTGGCTCAAGAGCCAAGGAGGATGCAAGAGGCGGCGATGTAGACCTTTTCCTGGAAGTGACTAACCTGCAGGATACTGTAGCACGCAAAATCGACTTACGACTGGCCCTTGAGGATCGCTGGGGAGAAATCAAGGTTGATATTTTAATTCATGACACCCGTTATCCAGAGCAGGCTATTCATCACATTGCGAGGAGTGAAGGTGTTCGGCTTCTTTGACCTTGGAGCATTCGCTTCTTTCATAGAAGGAGCATTCATTGCCTTTTTGTGAGAGCCGTTCAGCAGAAAGCTGATCTGATAACCGACAGCATGCTTACTCACGGAAAAAGCGTTCGGGCCAGAACTGATCATCCATAAACTCATCGAAGCACCATGTGCAGCAAGGTGGAAAGTCTTCCTCAGGATAACCCGTCTCAATATGGGCATAATAGACAGCGTGTTTATATGCCTTTGATATGGCTTCCTCAAGCTTACTTTTCAGACTGGGGTTGTCTGACAGAAGGTCAGCGATCTCACTTCTTTGACCTTTTATTGTGATCTCCCAACTTGCCCCCCTCCGGTCAGGTTGGTACTGCCACTTTAGCAAGTGTATTAAAAGGACTTTCAAACGGCTCTCAAGCTCTCGCTTGACTTTTTTGCTCATATCCTCGATTTCGTCCAGTAGATTCTGCATATCTGCTTTTTGGAACTGCCCTGAACGCAACAGCTCTAACTGTTCGTTGACCCAAGCGTAGTAATCAGTTTCGTATAAGCTTTTAACTTCTGGTTTAGACATTTTCCGGCACCTTCTTTTTTGTCATACTCCGTTATGGTCTGCCTATCAGAAGGTAGCTGCAAGGCTTTTTTTGTCAATCAAGTTTGTTGCCAACGGCGGACAGACTTCGCCAGAAGCCAGGTTCTGCTTGGGCAAAATGACAACCGTATGAATGTCATGCTGAAAGACTAGGACTGAGTTGCCATACCCAACAAAGCCGCTC
>JBPCXN010000255.1:0-8998 GCA_051008495.1 Endozoicomonas sp.
GTAAAGCGGCCATCTGGCTGCGTTAAACTTGATTGACGTAGAATAACTACGCCTTCACAAGTTCGCCTTGCATATGACCGCTTTACGATCCACTGAACATATCATATGCAGCGGGACGGAGTACTAGTCTGTCCGACAGGGTGTAGCATGACGTTTTTCCAGAGCAGAGAACCAGAGAATTAATGCACAAGCAGGCGCAACCCATTGTAATTTTCGACTCCGGTGTCGGCGGACTGAGCATTTACCAGGAAGTCAAAAGACGTCTTCCCGGACTGGACGTGGTTTACTGCTCGGATAATGAAGGCTTCCCTTATGGTCCCAAGCCTGAATCAGAAGTAGTCGATAGAACTGTGCACTGCCTTTCACGACTGGCAGAGCAGTATCATCCCTCCCTCGCCATCATCGCCTGTAACACGGCCAGTACTATCTCTCTGCCCCGGGCCCGGCAGACCTTGAAGATTCCTATTGTCGGTGTAGTGCCAGCTATCAAACCAGCCGGAGAACGCTCCACCAATCGATGCATCGGTCTTCTTGCCACACCGGGTACTGTGGAGCGGGAATATACCCATCAATTGATCCGGGATTTTGCCCGTGACTGTGAAGTCATCAGCGTCGGTTCCAGCAGGCTGGTTCAACTGGCGGAAAACCACCTCCGCGGAGTAAGGGTTGAGCCGGGGGAACTGGAAGAAATTATTGCGCCTTTCTTTGCCGGTGATCGCTGGCCAGACAGCATTGTTCTCGGCTGCACTCACTTCCCGCTGTTAAAAGATGAGCTTCAGGCTGTTTCTCCTGTGCCCATTCAATGGATCGATTCCGGCGAAGCCATCGCCCGGCGGGTGGGCAGCCTGATTGAACATAAAGTGGAAGGAAACGGGACGGATATCTTTACCCATACAGGCTCTGTGGAAACAGTTCAGCCCCTGGAATCAGCCATTATGGCCATGGGCTTTCAGGCTCCGAGACCGTTGTAGAGAAGAGCCCTCTCAGGTAGAGAGGGCTGGTATTTCGGAAAGATGTTTAGAGAGAACGAGCCCGGTAGTAAGCCACTTCTGAAATATCGTGATATTCCATGGACTGCTCACGGAAGGCGTTGAAGGAGTCGTAAACTCTTTTTGACAGTTCATTGGTGTCAGCCACTTCCCTGGTCACCTCATCCGCAACCCTCTTCAGTTCCCTGAGGGCGTCATCAGGCAGGCGTTTCACGTTCACACCGTGCTCCACCACCAACTGCTTCAGTGCGGCATTGTTCCGGGCAGTGTACTCATCCAGCATATCCTGGTTAACGGCACGGGTTGCCGTAGAGACAATGGCCTGCAGATCGGCCGGCAGACTATTCCAGGCATCCAGGTTGATGGTGAACTCCATCATGCTGCCTGGCTCGTGCCAGCCGGGATAATAGTAATTGGACGCCACCTTGTGCAGACCAAAGGTCAAATCATTGTAGGGACCCACCCATTCAGTGGCGTCAATGATTCCTGTCTGCAACGCTGTAAACAGTTCACTGCCCGGAATGGTCACCGGCTCACCACCGACACGCTTGAGGATTTCCCCTCCCAGACCAGGAATACGCATTTTCAAACCCTTCAGATCTTCCAGGGAGTTGATCTCCTTGTTGAACCAGCCGGCCATCTGGACACCGGTATTGCCACCGGGAAATGGCTTGAGGTTAAATGGTTTGTAGACTTCGTCCCAGAGTGCCTGACCACCGCCATAGTGTATCCAGCTGTTGATTTCCTGGGCGTTCAAACCAAAAGGCACCGCTGTGAAAAACTGGGTGGCGGGATCCTTGCCTTTCCAGTAGTAAGCGCCACTGTGGCCCATTTCAGCAGTGCCATTGGATACAGCATCAAAGACTTCCAGGGCTGGCACCAGCTCATTGGCGCCATAAACCTTGACCTTCAGTCGTCCATTGCTCATCTGGTCGACAAGGCTGGCAAAACGCTCAGGGCCCATGCCCAGTCCGGGGAAGTTCTTAGGCCAGGAGGTGACCAGTTTCCATTCAAAGGTTTGTGCTTCAGGTTGTGCCTGGGTTTCAGCAGAGGTAACAGCCTGCTCGGGCTTGCTGCAGCCTGTCAGAACCGTGGCTATGGCGGCCAGCGCCATACCGGGTATCAGGGTTGCGATTAGATTACGGCGTTTCATTTCCACACCTGTTTTTGTTTGTTGTTATTGATATCAAGTTCAACAGGAATGGTAGGGGGAATGGCATTCGCATACAACAGCTGGTGCACGACAAATTACAGATATTTCTTTCTATTTAAAAAGCTTTGCGAGTGCTTTCGAATCAACCGCAAGGCTCAAACGCAGCAGGGGCTCTTCGAAGGCATCTTCAACTCCAGACTTTTCCCTCTCTTTTATGGCCCGTATAAATAGCTTTTTCAGTTTATCCTCACCAGCCTTCCTTTTCCTTCCAGTTACCCTGTAGTATTTGTTTAGAAACTGGATTTTCTCCGGCAGAAATTCGATATTGTGGCTGTTTTTATCAAGGAATTCGATCATCCCGTCGAAATCATCGACAAACTCTTGACTGGTAACCACAGGCAGTAGGTTGTCACAGATGGCGGCATATTGCTTGACCGGCTCCAGCCACTTTTCGGCAAATGGCTGAATGAGGCTGACAAACACCGCTTGGGTTGTTGACAGCGCCAGTTCCTTTTCCTCTAGCGTATCTCTGGCTGACTCAAGATCCTCTGAAGCCTCAGAATGGGGTTTGCCAAACAATCCCCCTATGAAAACGGGAGCATGGTCCGCAAAGACCGATGAGTTTTCGACTGCAGCTTCCTTCTCTCTTACCTCCTTCTTCTGGTTCGCAACCTCCTGGGTCTGTGTGATCACTTTTTCCGTTATATCCTTAAGACGTTTCTCCTTTGTCTCCCGAGGACTTTCCATAGCATCCTTAAGTGCATTTTTTGCGGCTTGATTGACCGCACTAATAAATTCTATCGCCAGGAGATTGTCATCACAATATTGAAGAGGCAATTGTTGTAACAGCTTATAAATAGCTTCATCACGAGCCGAAGCTCGCAGGGGAACGAAGCACTTTACGAGATCAGAAGCAAATGATGAGGGATATTTCAGATCGGTAATACTGGCCGCCATGGCAAAGTCCAGATAAATGGGGGGCTTAAGAGTTCGCCTGGGAGTTCGCCTGGGAGTTCGCCCGGAAATCATCATGATAGAGTTTTCGTCGGCAAACTCAATCGTTCTGGCCAGCCTGCCTGATTGTTTCCGCTCAGTGCTGTTTTTCAGAATTTTCCTGGCTGGAGTGACATCTGTTTCTTTGACACTGTGAGATCCCATCCGACCTTCTGCATTAGCTTCTTCCTTAGCTGGCGGCTCAAACTGGCCGGTAGTGTTTGTTCTGCCTTTCGGCCCCAAGCCGTCCATAAACACCCTCCCTAGTACTTTTCAATAGATTGATTTTCAATAACTATAGCCAAGACCAGGGTGACTTAGACTAAAGGCTGAGTCTCAGCCTTTAACGGAGTGGGAGAATGGTGGGTCAGAGAGGAGTCAGGTTGGCATAGGCCATCATCAGCCATTTGGCGCCTTCAGTATCGAAATTAACCTGGATTCGCGCCTGCCCGCCTTCCCCTTCATAGTTCAGGACGACACCTTCTCCAAAGACATCATGATGGACTCGCTGCCCCAGGGTTAAACCATGATCAGGCGATGCCGGATTATTTCTCACAGCCGCCACCGGCCGGGTAACAGATCCTCCCAGCCTTACCTCCTGCAACAGCTCTCCGGGGACCTCCCTGACAAACCTTGAAGGGCGGTTCATGGTGTCCTTGCCATATAAACGACGGTTTTCGGCATAGGTCAGGTAGAGCTTTTCCATTGCCCTGGTAATACCGACGTAGCAGAGCCGGCGCTCTTCATCCAGGTTGCCTTCTTCCAGAGACATTCTGTGTGGAAACAGACCTTCTTCCACACCCGCCATAAACACCAGCGGGAACTCCAGGCCTTTAGCAGAGTGGAGAGTCATCATCTGGACACTGTCGGTAAACTGGTCGGCCTGGCTCTCGCCGGACTCTAAAGCGGCATTGGCCAGGAAAGCGTCCAGTGTCGACATTTCTTCAGATTCTTCGTCCAGATCCATGTCTTCTATATCAAAGCCGCGACAGGCGCTGACCAGTTCTTCAAGGTTTTCTATCCTGGCACGCCCCTTTTCACCTTTCTCCTTCTGGTGAAACTCTATCAGGCCGGTTTTGGTGATGACATCATCCGCCAGCTCCCCCAGGTCCAGTTCATCACCTGTCAGGCTCAGCATTTCAATCAGCTCAACAAACTCACCCAGGGAACGGCCAGCCTTACCGCCAATACCGGCAGAAGCCACGACATTCTTGACCGCCTGCCACATGGAAATACCCTGGGAACGGGCCAGTTCACGGAGTTTCTCAACACTCTTTTCACCAATTCCACGGGTGGGAATGTTAATCACCCTCTCAAGGGAAGTGTCGTCATGGGCATTGCTGACCAGTCGCAGGTAAGCCAGGGCGTTCTTGATTTCCGCCCTTTCAAAGAAGCGCTGGCCGCCGTAGATCCGGTAGGGAATGGCCGCTCTCAGCATAGCCTCCTCAAGAACCCGGGATTGGGCATTGGACCGGTAAAGAATAGCTATGTCACTGCGAGCCTTGCCCTGCTCAACGGCATCCCGGATACGATCCGTTATAAACCGAGCTTCATCCTGTTCGTTGAACCCGGCATAAATCTGAATAGGCTCACCATCAGCACCGTCCGTCCAGAGCTCTTTGCCCATCCGATCCGGATTATTGGCAATAACGGCATTAGCAGCTTTCAATATGGAAGCAGTGGAGCGATAGTTCTGCTCCAATCTGATGGTCACTGCCTTGGGGAAATCCTTCGAGAACTGTCTTATGTTCTCAATCCGGGCACCACGCCAGCCATAGATGGACTGGTCGTCATCGCCCACCACCATGATCTTGTCCTGGTCACCGGTCAGCAGGCGAATCCAGGCGTACTGTACGGCGTTGGTATCCTGGAACTCGTCCACCAGCACATAGCGGAACCTTTCCCGGTAATGTTGCAGGATATCGGGCCGTTTCAGCCAGAGTTCATGGGAACGTAACAACAGTTCACCGAAATCCACCACACCGACTTGTTCGCAGTAATCGTGATAGGCCCGGTAAACATCCAGCATCGTCCGCTCGAAAGGGTCATAGCCCGGATCGATATAGTCAGGCCGCAGGCCTTCGTCCTTCTTGCTGTTGATGTACCACTGGGCCTGTCGGGGCGGCCACTTCTGTTCGTCAAGCTGCATCGCCCGCATGATCCGCTTGAGCACTCTCAACTGGTCGTCACTGTCGAGTATCTGGAAGTTCTCTGGCAGATTAGCGTCCTTCCAGTGCGCCCTCAGCAACCGGTGAGACAAACCGTGAAAGGTCCCCACCCACATGCCCCGGGGAGGAATCCCCAGCAGTTCCTCAATGCGCGAACGCATTTCAGCGGCCGCCTTGTTGGTGAAGGTGACGGCCATGATAGAGTAGGGCGACATGGCTTCAACCTGCACCAGCCAGGCGATGCGATGCACCAGCACCCGGGTTTTGCCACTGCCAGCCCCAGCCAGCACCAGCATTGAGCCGGGTGGGTTGCTCACAGCCTGGCGCTGGGCGTCGTTGAGGGAATCAATTATCGGTGTAACGTCCATAGGCTGAGTTCACAATTCGGATTATCGCACAGTTTAACCAATACTGTCGGGCAGTCCTATCCGGATTCTGCGCCGTGCCGAAATTCATTTCATACCGGCGGGCGTTCCGAAGCTGCGAACCTGTCTGTAGACTGATTGTGAAAATAGATAGTAGATTTACTTTTTATCTGCATACAATAGACGGCCGCAAACAGCTACCAACGTTACTTATGACTACATTGCCCTGGAAACTGCTGCATGGGAATTAGGTGGTCTTCCCTTGTAAACCTGGAACAAACCAGACAACTGCCCGAGAAAGACTCAAGAATGTCTGCGGATACACCCAGCATTCAAACAAAAAACGACTTTCGTCGTTTGGTAATGATTTCAGTAGCAGTTGTACTGTTCCTGTGCCTGTTGTTTCTGCCTTCCCTGAACCCTACAGCCCTGCTTTTCTGGTCATGTGTCCTGGTTATCACAGAGCCTTCATTAAACCTTCTTCGACAACGGTTCGCCTGGGCCCGTTCAGATAAAAGCCACATTGTTGCTGCTGCCCTGTATGGTTTGCTGGCAGGCCTGGCTCCGCTATGGATACTGCCGGTTCTGAGCGTTCAACAGCTGTTTCTTACTCCTCTTGCCCTTTTGTTTCTCTCAGCTGCTGCAGCCATGCTTCTGTCGAATCACTACAAGAGCGCTGTCGTTTACATTTCGGGACTGTGGCTTCCCCTGGCAGTACTCAGCCAGTCGATCATTCCGAATCTTGACCCTCGCTGGCTGGCAGGCTGGTCTGCTGCTTTCTTTGGCACACTGCTGGTTGCCCGGATTTACACCCGGCAGACAAGTTCCGAGCCTGATCAGTTAAGGCAGGCGCAGGAAGTACTTGAAGAAAACCAGAAACAATTAAGCGACTACCGACAACAACTCCGTTTTCTTTCACACAGCGATCAGCTCACGACCCTCTGTAACCGTGATTATTTTCACCTGCGCCTGAACGACCTCTTGAGCGCAGGGCGGCCCCTGGCGTTACTGGTCATCAACCTGGATCGTTTTCAACAGGTCAACGAGGGGCTTGGCCACAGCTACGGCGACCGGCTTCTGCAACAGGCAGCCAGACGACTTCAGCGCAATGCCTACAATGCTCAGACCATTGCCAGGCTCTACAGTGACGAGTTTGCCATCATTATTGACCGATACCCGACCCTGGGCGCGCTTTCCAAACAGGCGGAACTGCTTATCGACAAGCTTGGCAAAACATACCGGATTGATAACCGGGAACTCTACACTGGCGCCAGTATCGGGATCAGTCTTTACCCCAATGACGGTGACAATGCTTTAACCCTTCTCGGGCAGGCATCCATAGCCTTGCAGCAAGCCAAACGGCTGGGTGGCAACACCTGGCAGTTTTACACTCAGCATCTGAGCGCTCAGTCACGGCAACATGTCGAACTGGAGTCGGACCTGCGTAAGGCTATCCGCTCAGGCGAACTGGAGGTTTTCTACCAGCCCAAACTCAACCTCAGACACAGTACCATCACCAAGGCAGAAGCACTGGTTCGCTGGCTACATCCCGGCAAAGGCCTTATACCTCCACCGGCTTTTATCCCAGTGGCTGAGCAGAATGGGCTGATTCACCCCCTGGGACAATGGGTACTGACACAGGCCTGTCAGCAGGCTGTTGAGTGGCTAGAAGCAGGAACCCCTATCCAGGTTGCAGTTAACATCTCAGCGTCTCAGCTGAAACACGGCAACCTGGCAAAACAGGTTTCGGACACACTTGCCCAAACAGGATTGCCGCCCCGCTTCCTGGAGCTTGAACTCACCGAAAGCATTCTCATGGAAAACCGGGAAAAACACATTCATGCCTTTCAGTCATTGCGTGAGCTGGGTGTTGCCATCAGCATCGATGACTTTGGCACTGGCTATTCGTCCTTAAGCTATCTGAAAAACCTGCCCCTTGATGTATTGAAAATTGACCGGAGTTTCATCACGGGCCTGATGGATTCTGATGACTGCCCGATAATCAGGGCCATGATTGCCATGGCTCACGAGCTGGAACTGATCGTTGTGGCAGAAGGCGTCAGCGACAGGGGGACTCTGCATCGCCTCAGACGCTTTAACTGCGACGAAGCCCAGGGCAACTACATTGGCCAGCCACTGCCCGCCATAGAATTTATAGCGCTCCTGGAGAGCTGGAAATCCAGAACCAGAAAGCAGGAAAGGTCGGAGCCGACACTGTCATGATCAGGTTTCATGTAGTATAACTACAAAAACACCCGGTCATGAGAGGCTCCCATTTTGCTCTCGGTTGATTGAAGTGCCTTTACAATAACAATCACAACAAGATCTCAGAGATGTTACCAGGCGACCTTATACATACAATACGGCAGGGCTACGAATCACTGCGCCGCTCAGAGAAGAAGGTCGCGGACCGGGTTCTCGATAACCCTTCCCAGTGCATCAACTCAAGTATTGGCGAGCTGGCCAGGCTGGCCACCGTCAGTGAACCTACAGTAGTCCGTTTCTGTCGAGCCATTGGCTGCACCGGCTACCAGGAGTTCAAACTTAAGCTGGCCCAGAGCCTGGGCAATGACACACGTTTCGCTGCCATCAAGCTGGAGAGAAGCGATTCGATCAGCGATGTATCCAGCAAGGTTTTTGATGGCACTGTCCGCGAGCTGCTCAATGTCCGGGATCAGCTCAACATGGAAAACCTGCAGCTGGCCGTGGACGCCCTGACCAGCGCCAGAAGGGTTGAATTTTTTGGCTTCGGGGCTTCCGGCGCTGTCGCCAGGGATGCCCGCCACAAATTCATAAGATTGCAGTCGTCCACTACCGCCTGTGCCGACCCACACATTCAGCTGATTTCAGCTTCGACAATGACAGAGCAGGATGTGGTTGTGGCCATTTCCCAGACGGGGAAATCCCGGGAACTGATACACAGCGTGAAACTTGCCCGCAAACAGAATGCCACGGTGATTGGTATCTGTCCGGACAATACACCACTGGCGAAGTACAGTAGCTTACCCCTGGCTATCGCTGCCGAAGAGAACACCGAACTGTTCACACCATTAACGTCCCGAATCGTTCACCTGGTGGTTATTGATGTTCTGGCGACCGGAGTTGCCATGCAGAAAGAGCCTGACTTAAGCCTGCAGCTGAATAACATCAAACGGGGGCTGAAATCATTACGTGTCAATGACGTATAGTAAGCCTGATACCTGCTAGTACCCCGTCCGCCTGCAAATGATAGGTTCAGCTCAAGGCAGAGCACTCAGGTCAAGGCGCAGCTGTGCAGGAATACTTTATGTCTTTCAATCAGCTGGAACGCAGAGATGCCTGGGCGGCCCC
>JBPCXN010000256.1:0-2730 GCA_051008495.1 Endozoicomonas sp.
GTGGAAGAAGGCGAGCGAGCCGTTGAGTGGATACGACAGTTCACCAAGGATACACCGCTGCAGCTGGAACAGGTCGCCCAGTCTTTTGTTCTGCTAAAGAACTTCGGCCTCGACCCTATGGATGGCACCCTCCAGGCCATCGTCGATCAGAACAGTAAACTCGGCGGGGGCATGGAGCGATTGCAGCGCATTAGCCTGGCACTGGGGCAAGCCTGGGGTAAACAGAAACTCCAGGGGGAGGAACTGCGCCAGCTGATTGAGGCCGGTGTGCCGGTTTGGGATTTGCTGTCAAAGGCTACCGGCAAAAACGTCAACGAGCTGCGCAAGCTGTCCGAGCAGGGCAAGCTGGGCACCGATGTTATTAAAGGGCTGATAGACGAGATCGGCAAGAGCAGCGAAGGGGCCGCTGCTGACAATATGAGTCTGCTGTCGGGTTTGGTCTCCAATATGGCCGACCGCTGGACCGAGTTCAAAAATGCAGTGGCCGAGTCCGGCTGGCTGGATTACATCAAAGCCCAGATGGGTGATCTGGGAAACCGCATCGATGAGATGGTCAGCAACGGTCAGCTGCAGGCACTGGCCAAGTCCATCAGCGATGGCTTCATCAGCATGGCTGAGTCCATCAAGGCCTCACTGCACGATGTGAGCTTTGAGAGCTTTGTGGCCAGCATTAAAAAGGGCTTCACCTCCATCAGCACTGTGCTGGGCAGTTTGCGTTCAGCCTTCGTGATTACCGGCTCATCCATCACGCTCTTTATGAATGGCTTCAGTGTGGCAGTTAAGAGCATGGCACTGGTGGTCACCGCATCACTCACCAAAGCCGCCAGAACTGCTGAACTGTTTTTCAAAGCCATCGGCGCAGAAGAACTGGAGAAGAAAGCAGCCAGCGTCAAAGAGATCATGCGAGGCATGACGCAAGGCTTCGCCGATGGCATCGAACAAGACCAGCAGACCATTAATGATGCCATGGGCAGGCTGGGTCATGAGCTGGTCAGACAGAACAGTCAAAACCAGCAGAAGGTTCGCACCGAGAACAAAAAGACGACGGACGAAGCCAAAAAGGATCAGATCTCCCTCAACACGGCCATCACCGAAACCGGCAAGACTGCCCAGAAAGCCTTCGCTGATGCCGCCGATGCCCTGAAGCAAATCAAGGCTGCAGAGACCCGCACTGAGCTGGCCGACCTTGGCGTGGTGCTCGCTCGCAGTTTCAGAGAAGGCAAGCTGACCCAGGAGCAATTCAATGAAGCCCTGGAAGCGAACCGGAAAAAACTCGAGGAGCTGAAAGAGGAAGCCGACAGCGCCGCCGATGCCTCCCGCCAGCTAGGCGACGCAGCCCTGGAAGCCGGAGACAAACAGCAGGCTGGCGCAGAAGCCGCAGCCAGCATCACCGGAGACATGGCCAGCTATTACAACAGCCTGACCAGCGAGCTGCATGGCATGAGTTCCGCAGCAGAGGATGCCTTTCTATCGCTCCAGGGTGTCAATAGTGCCGACACCAGCCAGGCGGCAGGTGATATCGCTGATCTGAAGCACCAGCTGCATGAAACCAGTGAGGAAGCTATCCGTTTAAGTCAGGCCATCAACTACGATCCCACTGGACTCAGTGACTGGTTCAGCGAAACGGGAGCCAATGCCGCCTATGTGAAAAAACAGTTTCTGGAACAGAAAATTGCCCTGGAAGAACTGCTCCAGGGATACGAAGACGGATCAATCAGCACCGAAGCCTTCGCCAGCCAGGGACGGCAAGCCGCCAAAGAGATGAACCTGCTCAACCAGCAAGACCTCGACCAGTTGAACCGAGCCATCGAGCAGGCCGAGTCCGGCATGGATCGATTAGCCGACAGCACCCAGAACACCCTGGAGAGCCTGCAAAACGAGCTGGATCGACTCCAGGGTAAGAACGATGCCATCGAACAGCGCCAGTATCAGAGCCGCCAGCGCGACCTGAAATCCCAGCTGAATGAAGCCAGGGCTACCGGCGATAGCGAAGCGGTGGCCAACCTGCAGAAAGCCCTGAGCCTCAACAAACAGATCTACCAGGAGAAGAGTAAGCAGCTGGCCGAACAGGAGCGTGAAGCCCAGAAGCGCCAGCAGGATGAACAGCTGAGAAAGCAACAGAAGCGGCCGCAGGAAAAACAACGCATTACCAGCCGCACCAGCGCCAACCAGAGTAGAACACCAGAGAAGGTCATTCGTCTGGAGTATCCCGGTGGCAGTGTCAACGTAGGCGTAGCCAGGAACGATGAAGGCAAGCTGCTGGAAGCCTTGAAGAACGCAGGAATGAGGTCGCTCTGAGGGAAGCTCTGGGGGAAAAGAGTATGCAACTGGATACCATCACACTGCCCGATGATCTGCTGTGGATCAATGAGTTCGACTGGAACCCGGTAGAGCAGAACCAGGAGCGTAGCCTGACAGGGGCACTGATGGTGCAGGAACAGGCTATGAGCTTCGGCAGACCCATAGAACTTTCCGGAGGCGTGGAAGCCGGATGGGTGAATCGATCAGTAGTGGTCGACCTGCTCGCCCTGAGCAGCATCGCCAACAAGGTGATGACTCTGACCCTGCCCGACCTGCGTCAGTATTCGGTGATCTTTGACCGAAGCAACGGCAACCCGGTGGGGGCGAATCAGATCCTGCCTTTCGCCTTTCCCGGTGACGACCACCAGTACAGCCTGACAATCCGACTGCTCACTGTGGAATAAACAAGCTATACAACATATGACATGA
>JBPCXN010000257.1:0-16585 GCA_051008495.1 Endozoicomonas sp.
GGCATGTCCCGACCTGTCAATAAAGGCTAACGCAGAGTCTGGATTCCCCTGGAGGCCCCGAAGGGCAAGTCATTAAGCCGGCATCTGCAGCGTTCCAGTTTTTGTTAAGGACTAAGGCCATTAACCGCAAACTGCGCCTTGCACCTGCCGGCTTAATGACTTGCAGAGCGCTCACATGACTTATTCGCACCCTCCCTTATTGGCGTGGATTGCGTTAGAAGGGAGGGTGGCTCAGAACAGAGTCACAAACTGAACATAGCCAACTATGAATTGATGTCCAGTTTTCCGGTGATTGCCGCAATCGTTCGCATCCTGTTCGCCCTGTACACTCTCCGGACAATCTTGTGATAGCGTGATGAACTATGCCTTTTAGAGATGTGATTGGATTTGGTGTCGCTGGCAATTTCGCCGGCCACCTGGAGCAAGCGGGCGAAGCTGCAGACTTTGTCGCTGTTGAAGTGAAAGAAGCAACCGCACCAAAGGCAATCTTCCCTTTTTACGTACCTTCAGAAGCGGCAGACTTCCTGTCTACCTACCCATTGTCGTTCGACACCATTGTTCCGCCCAATGACGCCGACAACCTGCAGATCGAACCTGAAGTCGCCCTGCTCTGCGATATACAATATGAAGATGGCAGAGTCACCACCCTGACCCCGGTAAAATTCGCCGCCTACAACGACTGCTCAATCCGCCGTCCACATGCCAAAAAGATTAGTGAGAAGAAGAATTGGGGTGCGGAAACCAAAGGCGTGTCTTCGGTCATGATGGATGTGGACCACCTGGAAGAAGGCGGTGTTCTGGACCGCTTCCGTATCGCCAGCTTCCACAAGCGTGATGAGAAGGTAGAACGTTATGGCGAAGACAGTCCGGTCGTGGGCTACAGCTACTTCCACCAGAAGCTGCTGAACTGGATCATAGATCGAATGAATCACCAGAAAGACGCAGGACCTGCCGAAGATATTTCCGAACACCTGGCCAGCGCCGGATACCCAGAGCAGGCCCTGATCAGTATCGGCGCCACCCGCTACACCGAGTACGGTGAAACCAACTTCCTCAAGTCAGGCGACACCAGCATGGTTGTTGTTTATGACGGCGAACGGTACACGCCGGAGCAGATTGCCGCCATGGCTGAGAAAGGCCGCTTTGCGGAAGAGGGTATCTCATCCCTGATACAGAAAGTGGCCTGAATCAGGTAAAGGGCAGACTCCTGTCCTTCAGAGTCTGTCCATCAGGCGACATTTTTTGTCTGAAAAGCACCCACTTACTGATCCAGATCAATGACTTGACCACTGACGTTTATTACATCATTTTTGCGATATTTGTTTTGATGTTAATCAAACTGACCGCAGACACCAGTTGCTAGCATAGCCCTCCCAAAATCCTTACATAAAAACCGGATCATCTGGTTCGAATGGAAAAGCTATGAAAAACTGGCTGGACAAAGCCATTCTGGCGCCGATCAAGCGCCGGAATTTTATGAAATGGAGCTCCGCACTGGGCGGCGCTGCAGCAGTCGCGGCAGGAACAGGCCTGCCGTTCAAGTCCGTCGCCAAGGCATCTGCCGTCAAGACAACAGAGTCTGAAACCAAAAGTGTCTGGTCCGCGTGCACAGTTAACTGCGGTTCCCGCTGCGCACTGCGCCATCAGGTTAAGGACGGCGTTATCGTCGCCACCCATACCGACAATACCGGCGATGATGATTACGGTAATCATCAGGTTCGTGCCTGTCTGCGTGGCCGCTCCTTCCGTCAGCGTGTATACAACCCTGACCGTTTAAAGTACCCGATGAAGCGTGTAGGCAAACGTGGCGAAGGCCGCTTTGAGCGCATTAGCTGGGAAGAAGCCTTTGACACCATTGCCGATAGTCTCAAGCGCATCAAAAATGATTATGGCAACGAAGCGATTTACATCAATTATGCCACCGGCACTCTTGGTGGCACCATTTCCAAGTCCTGGCCTCCAGGTTCCAGCCCAATCGCCCGACTGATGAATTGCTGGGGTGGTTACCTGAATCACTACGGTACATACAGTACCGCCCAGATCGCCACAGGCATGCCCTATCTGTTCGGGGCCAACACCAACAACTGCATCTCTGACCTCGCCAATACCCGGCTGGTAGTCAACTTCAGTAACAACCCGGCCGAAACCCGCATGAGTGGTGGAGGCGTCATCTACCAGATGAAAGAAGCCAGGGCCCGCAGCAAGGCGCGAATGATCTATATCGATCCACGCATGACCGACACGGCTCTCGGGGATGGCGACGAATGGATTCCAATACGCCCGGGCACCGATGCGGCACTGGTAGCCGGCATGGCGTGGGTAATGATCAACGAGAACCTGGTGGACCAGGATTTTCTGAGTCGTTATACCCTGGGCTACGATGAAGGCAACCTGCCTGAATCCGCACCGAAAGGCTCATCCTGGAAATCCTATATCCTGGGACAGGGGCCGGATGGTGTAGAGAAGACCCCTGAGTGGGCGGCTAAAATCACCCAGATTCCAGTGCAGACGATCATTCGCATTGCCCGTGAAATCGCCATGACCAAGCCATGCAATATCATGCAGGGCTGGGGGCTTCAGCGCACAGCGAATGGTGAACAGGCTTGCCGTGCAGTAGCGATGCTTGCTGTTATGACCGGCAACGTTGGTATTCCCGGCGGTGGCACAGGCGCCCGTGAATCCACTTATTCAATGCCTTTTGCCGCCTTCCCGACACTGACCAACCCCATAACCACTTCCATCCCCATGTTCCTGTGGACCGATGCCATCACCCGTCATCATGAGATGACCGACAAAACCGATGGTATCCGTGGTGCTGAACGTCTCAGCCAGCCCATCAAGTTCATCTGGAACTACGCCGGCAACTGCATCATCAACCAGCACTCGGACACCAACCGCACCCATGAAACCCTTCAGGATGACAGCCAGTGCGAAATGATCGTGGTCATTGAGAACCACATGACGGCCAGTGCCCGTTATGCTGACATCCTGCTCCCTGACCTGACATCTGCTGAACAGCCAGACTTCTCGCCTGCCGGCAGCAGCGGCAACATGGGCTACGCTATTTTCTGTGATACCGCCGTGGAACCCTTGTTTGAAAGCCGTTCTGTCTTCGACATGTGTACAGAAGTGGCCACACGCCTGGGGGTTGAAGAAGCCTTCACGGAAGGTCGCGACCAGGAAGCCTGGCTTCGTCACATCTATGCCCAGGCGAGAAATAACAACCCGAACCTGCCTGACTTTGACAGTTTCCGGAAGCAGGGCATCGTTAAACAGAAGAACCCCGGCGAACCCAATGTCGCTTATCACAGTTTCCGGGAAGATCCTGAAGCCAACCCTCTGAACACGCCTTCCGGCAAGATCGAAATCTATTCGGAGCGCCTTGCAGAGATTGCCGCTACATGGGAGTTGCGTGATGGTGACATCATCACCCCGCTGCCAGAGTACGCTCCATCCTGGGAGGGCCACGAGTCGCCACTGACTGAAAAGTACCCTCTGCAGCTGTTTGGTTTCCACTACAAGTCAAGGGTGCACTCTACCTATGGCAACGTAGCGTTAATTGACGACGCCTGCCGCCAAGATCTCTGGCTCAACCCGATCGACGCCCAGCAGCGGCAGATAGAAGACGGGGACATGCTTAGAGTCTGGAATGACCGCGGAGAGCTGCGCATTCCGGCAAAAGTCACCGAACGGATCATGCCCGGCGTTATCGCCATGGGACAGGGAGCCTGGTATAAGCCGGATCGCAACGGAATCGACCGTGGCGCCTGCATCAATACGGTGACCACCCAACGGCCATCGCCTCTGGCCAAGGCCAACCCTCAACACACCAATCTCGTTGAAATCGCCAAGGCCTGAGGGAGCGGATAAAAAATGACTCAATACGGATTTTATATCGATACCGACCGCTGTACCGGATGCAAGACCTGTCAGCTGTCCTGTAAAGATGACAATGAGCTCGGCATTGGCGTGAGCTGGCGCCGGGTTTATGAATACGGCGGTGGCAACTGGGTTCAGAACGTAGACGGCACCTGGAACCAGGACGTGTTTGCCTACTACGCTTCCATCAGCTGCAACCACTGTGATGAACCTGCCTGTGCCAAAGCCTGCCCAACCGGGGCCATGCACAAGCGTGAGCAGGACGGCCTGGTCGTTGTAGACAGTAAAACTTGCGTCGGCTGTCGCTACTGCGAAATGGCCTGCCCTTATGGTGCTCCGCAGTACGATGCTGAGAAAAAGCACATGACCAAGTGCGATGGTTGCTTTGAACGCGTCGAAGAAGGCAAGCAGCCTATTTGTGTCGGCTCCTGTCCTCTGCGGGCACTGGAATTCGGACCTGTTGAAGAGTTGCGTGCCAAGTATGGCGACCGCGCTGAAATGGCCCCCCTCCCAGCTGCCAGCCTGACCAAACCAAATCTGGTCATCAAGGCATCCCGGCAAACACGCCCGTCCGGTGACACCACTGGCCGCATCCTGAACGTACGGGAGATTTAATCATGGATCAGTTATCTCTGGTTTTTTTTACCGTACTCGCGCAGAGTGCCGTCGGTATTTTCATTGCACTGGGCCTGGTGGAACTGCTTGGCAAGCCCAGCGGTAGAGCTCTCAACCAGTCGTTTATCAGCGTCTGGATCATCATGGCTATCGGGGCACTGGCTTCCGTTACTCACCTTGGACAGCCGCTGCGTATGTTCAACGTACTGAGTGGCGCAGCTCATTCACCGCTGAGCATGGAGATCATTTCCATGATGCTGTTTGGTGGTGCCGGTGTTGCTTTCACTGCAATGCGCCTGTTCAGAGTTGCTCCAGGTCTGCAGAAGCCCCTGCTGGTAGTAGCAATGATTCTGGGTGGATGGCTGATAGTGTCAATTGCCAACGTCTATACACTGGAGACCGTACCAACCTGGAACTCCAGTTGGACCTGTTTCCAGTTCCTGATGACGGCAGCTGTCGTAGGCCCAGTGGGTGCGGCCACGCTGTTGAGGGCGGAAGGCAACCAGCTTGGCTCCCTGCAGGTCTCCGCTGACAAGGCTCTGGCCACCTCAGCGTGCATGCTTCTGACCATAGCCGTTGCTGCCTACGCCGGGTACCTGTTCTGGCTGGGCCAGCTGACTCTGAGCGCTAACCCTTTCACCATGATGGGCTATCACCCACAGCTGGTGATCGGTCGAGTAGCACTGCTCATGGCAGGTATTCTGGTCTGGGCAGTTGGCGCAATGCGCGGTTCCAACAAGAGCATGGCACCTGCTGCTGCCGGTTTCCTGATGGTAATGGTTGCTGAGCTGGCTGGCCGCGTTTTCTTCTACGATATATTCCTGAGCGCCAGCGCCGGGATGTAATTTCTCTTACTGCCAGGAGCCTGAGTTGGAACCAAACAGTTTCACTCAGGCACTGGCTCTTCAAAGCTGTTTTCTATCATCTGAAACAGGGAACAACCAGCGCAAGGGCTGCGGCCATCATCCTGGGCCAGGATGCCAGCCTTACTCGCCGGGCTTACCCACAGGCAAGTGCTCCCGCCACCAACTTCGCCCCGATTTTCAAACTGCTGTAGAAAACCGGAGCTTCACAGAGTCACAGGCTGCGAATATTCTTCGCTTCCAGTTCAGAGAAATACTTCAGAGTCTTCACCCGCAACTCCAGCGTGGCGTCTTCATCGCAGACGATCATCGCCTTCTGGTGCAGCTGCATGGCGGAAACAGTCCAGAGATGATTCACTGAACCTTCTACTGCAGCCTTAAGAGCCTGCGCTTTCTCAGCCCCCTGAACCAGCACCATCACCTCACGGGCATCCAGCAGGGTTCCCACACCAATGGTCAACGCCAGTTTCGGCACCTGGTTGATATCACCATTGAAGAAGCGGGAGTTGGCCTGGCGGGTTTTGTCTGTCAGGGTTTTCGGACGGGTACGGGAGGACAGGGAAGAACCCGGTTCATTGAAGGCAATATGACCATCGTGGCCAACACCGCCCATGAACAGTTCTATGCCACCGACTTCTTTGATGCGCTGTTCGTAGCGGGCACACTCCGCCTCGATATCCTCGGCATTTCCGTCCAGGAGGTTGATGCTTTCGTGCGGGATGTCCACATGCTCAAAGAAGTTTTTGAACATGAAGGTCCGGTAGGATTCCGGGTGGTCCGCTGGCAGACCTACATACTCATCCATGTTGAAAGTCACCACATGCCTGAAGCTAATTTCCCCGGCCCGGTGCATTTCAATCAGCTGCCTGTAGGTTTCCAGGGGCGTACTGCCTGTCGGCAGGCCGAGAACGAAAGGCTTGTCGGCGGTGGGCTCAAAGGCATTGATCCGCTCAACAATATGCCTGGCGGCCCATTTCCCTACTTCTGCCCTGGTGGCTACAGGAATCAAACGCATGTCAGTACCTAGATCTCTAAAGTCAGTCTTCCAGCATGGATGTACGGTTGGAAAGGTAAGCTTGAGGTCAACCATTATCCAAACCCTTGTAACCGGTTACATTAGCAGCTTTAGCTCACAGAACCTACAACACAGATCAATGTTTCAGACTTGCCTGGCAAACACTGACCCTGGGTGCTTCGACCATGGTTCCGACTGAATGTTCCTCGAACACCTCTGGCTGAAAAAATCCACTCGCCAAAATATTTCGAAGCAACTAACCTGGCACTTAAGATCCGACGCTACGAACTGGAGTAACTACACTGATAGCTGATTTATCCAGAGCTTTGGCAAAATGTTCCGTTCAAACAGCCATCGTGCCATTCTGGTCTTCAGCTTATTACTCCTTATCTTCCGGTCACAGGCAGACAACAGGATAGACTGGAGTCAATACCGGTTCACCTATAACCAGACGGAAAGCCAGATACAATCAACAAGCCCTTTACACCAGTTCTCTATACACAGTCGGGCAGGCGCTGAAGCAAACCAACTATCGCTAGTCTTCGACAGCTCCGTAGAACTGGAGTCAAAAAGTGACGGGGTAACGGCCACCGTCTCGTATCTCCAAAATGGCCTCTGCCAGGTTACCTTCAAGGTTGCCCGCTCAGCGAAGCAGCAAGATCGATCAGTGAAGCTGACAGGTCAGGCCGAACTCATTGGCCTTGTTGAAGATGATCAGCAGGAAAAGGTTTTCAGGTTCGACCAGTCCATACCAAGCCATCGTAATAGTAAAAAACGTCCTTTGCATTCCGGTGCAACAGGCCATACAAAAAGCGATCACCAATTCACCTACCAGGCTCCGCCCAGGGAAAGATCTCCCCTGTATCAGGAACAGGCCAACTGGCTTGGCTCTCCAGTCGATCAGGACATTATGGTGTTTATGATGAACCAAGACCCTCCACCTCCCGAGAGGCGCGGTCCAGACAGATCCCAATCATCCACCTCAAACAACTCTGGACATGAGAGCGGACCTGATGAGGAGGGTGGCGATCCGGATGAAGAACCAGGCGACGAGGAGCAAAACAATGACCTGGCTTTATTGCCGATACACCCCCCCCATGATGCGCTAGCCCTTTACATGCCGGAAGCGATACCAGGCTTTCCACCTGTCTTTATATTCCAATGGAACGTACTTCTATTCGGAAAGGCTTCATTTGGGTTTGGAGGCCAATCGACAACGGTACAACTTACGTTCCGTGGTATTTCGTTTGGGTTTGCATATCTACTCAGTGCACAAAGAAGAGCCATAGCACTTTTTCTAACTATCTCAACCTCCCAGATAAGAGGAGTGGAATTAATCATGCGGGAAGAATCCTATACGCACGCAGGGGGAAGCTGTGCTGAGGAAAGCCAAAACCAGGAGAGAAGAGGTTCTGGAAACGACGACGATGATAACCCGCCCCCTCCCATGGCGGGTGCTGGCGACGGCATACCCGGAACAACCTTTACGTGCAGCTTCTTCTAAAGTTGCTTTTGCTGTAGCCACTGCCAGTGATTCTGGTGTAGTTTCTTTCCTTCCAACCTGATCAAAGCATCACCGTACACCATGCGCATCCTGCACACTTCCGACTGGCACCTTGGACAACACTTTATGGGCAAAAGCCGGGAGGCCGAGCACCGGGCCTTCCTGCAATGGCTGAGGGAAACCGTAGCGGAACAGGAAGTGGATGCGGTGATTGTTGCCGGTGACATTTTTGATACCGGCACACCTCCCAGTTATGCCCGCACACTCTATAACCAGTTTATTGTGGATTTACAGCAAACCTGCTGCAGGCGTCTCGTTGTTGTCGGTGGTAACCATGACTCTGTCGCTACCCTGAATGAATCCAGGGAAGTGCTGGCCTGCCTTAATACAACGGTGATTGGAGGACCTGCAGATAACCTGGATGAGCAGGTGGTTGTGCTGAAAGACAAGCATGGCAAGCCTGGTGCTGTGGTTTGTGCAATTCCCTTTATCCGCCCTAGAGATGTGCTGGAAAGCCGGGCCGGAGAAAGCGATACCGACAAACAGCAGGCATTGCAGAACGCCATTGCCGGCCACTATAGGGCAGTCTTCGACAAAGCTTCGGAACATGGCCTGCCCGTTGTCGCCACCGGGCATTTAACGACAGTGGGAGGTCAGATGACAGAGTCTGTACGGGAAATTTATATCGGTACACTGTCGGCTTTCCCCGCCAGTGCCTTCCCTCCTGCAGACTATATAGCTCTGGGCCACCTGCACCGCCCACAGAAAGTCTCTGACCAGGATCATATCCGTTACTCTGGCTCCCCCATTCCCCTCAGCTTTGACGAGACTTCCACCAGCAAGCAGGTGCTGCTGGCAGACTTTGTCGATGGCAAACTGGCAGAAGTCACTTCCGTGGAAGTCCCACAGTTTCGCCCCCTGTTCAGTCTGAAGGGCTCTCTCACTGCTATTGAAGAACAGCTTCAGGGTATCGAAACCGGTGATGGCCTGACGCCCTGGCTGGAAATAGCCGTGTCCACAGACGATTATCTGAGCGATCTGCAAAGCCGTGTGCATGAGCTGGTTGAGGACAAGGTTGTCGAAGTGCTCCGGGTAAGGCGTATGCGTGAAAACAAAGCCCGGGGGCTGAGTCGTGAATCCACAGAAACTCTTGACGAGCTGGATGTATCTGACGTTTTCAGTCGCCGCCTGGCGGCAGAAACCCTGGAAGACGACAAAGTTCTAGCATTGACCCAGGCCTTCAATGAAATTCTGGATCAATGGGGTCAAAATCTGGACTCTGACTCCATTGACCCACAGGCGAAGAACGATCCACAGGCGAAGAAGGAAGTAGAAGCATGAAAATCCTGAGCCTGCGGCTGAAAAACATCAACTCCCTGAAGGGCGAATGGAAGATCGACTTTACTTCAAGGGATTTTGTCGACAACGGCCTGTTTGCCATTACCGGCCCTACTGGAGCGGGTAAAACTACATTGCTGGACGCTGTCTGTTTGGCACTCTATCACCAGACTCCCCGCCTGAGCGCTATTTCCCAGAGCAGTAATGAGCTGATGACACGTCACACGTCAGAGTCTCTGGCTGAAGTGGAGTTTGAGGTGAAGGGCGAAGCCTACCGGGCCTTCTGGTCACAGCGCAGAGCTCGTGGCAAGGCGGATGGCAAACTGCAGAGTCCACAGGTAGAGCTGGCGAAACTGGATGGCACCATCATCACCAGCCGGATAAACGACAAACTGAAGAAGGTCAGCGAAATCACCGGACTGGATTTTAGCCGGTTCACCAAGTCCATGATGCTGGCCCAGGGCGGGTTTGCCGCTTTCCTGGAAGCCAGCCCCAATGACCGGGCAGAGTTGCTGGAAGAGCTGACCGGCACAGAGATTTATGGGGAAATCTCCTGTCGAGTGTTTGAGCGCATGCGAACAGAGCAGGAAAGCCTGAAACTGCTCCAGGCAAAGTCCGAAGGCGTGCAGCTTCTGGAAACAGAAGTCATTGAGAAGTTCAGGAAAGAACAGATTGAACTGGCCGAGAAGTCTGAAGCCACAAAATCACAGCAAACAATACTGACTGAACAGCAGCAATGGCTGCAGAAAAAATCCTCCCAGGAACAGGAGAAACAGGTAGCCGCTGAGTTGCACAAAGCGGCAGAGGAAAAGAAAAACGACAGCCTGGAGACACTGAAACAACTGGAAGAGTCTCTGCCAGCCCTGGAAATCAAACCCGGATATGATCGCCTGCAGGCAGCTATTGCCACCGTTCATGAGAATGACAAGAAGCAGGAGCAATTGCAGCAGGAGGAGCAAAAGGCTCAAGAAGCTTTGACAACTGTCCAGAAGGAATTCGACACCGCCACCGGCAACCTGGCCGCAGCCAGAAAGCAGAAAGACGACATTGAAAAGCTGATCACGGAACAGGTGGTGCCGCTGGATGAACAGATCCGGCTGGCGGATAAAGAGTCAAAAGAGTTGCAGCAGCAGTTGGACGACGGCAAAAAAGCTGTCGACAAACAGCAGGAAGATATCAATGCTCTCCAGCAGCAAAAACAGCAGGCACAGGCTAACCTCAGGAAAGCCGCCCTTTACCTTGGCCAATACCCGCACCATCAGACGCTGGCGGAGCAGATTCCACTCTGGCGTTCCCAGTTAGAACAGCGAAAGTCCATCAGTCAGGCTATAAGTCAGCAGCTTGTTCAGCAACAAGAACTCGATACCCAACAGAAATCGCTGGTAGCCAGGGTTCAACAGGTTGAAAAGACTCTCCTCGCCAGTCAGCAGCAGCTCCATCAGGCTGATGGGTTGTATCAGCAGAGCCTGAAAGCAAAGGCAGATGTGCTGAACGGTGCCGACGAGACTTCCCTGCGTGAACAGCAGCAGGCTTTTATACAGAAAGTCCCTCTTTATCAGCAGCTGAAAACTACCGAGTCGCTATACCGGGAATCAACAGCCACATTGGCGAAAGAACAGGAAGCCCTGTCTGCCAATCGTAAAAGTCATGCAACAATCAGCTCAGAACTGGAAAACCAGCGTCAGGTCTACAGGAAAGAGCAGCAACACCTTAAAGATCTTGAAACCCTGCTTCTTCAGGAACAGACAATTGCCAGTCTGACGGAACACCGGAACAACCTTCAGGAAGGTGAGCCCTGCCCTCTCTGTGGTTCCACTGAACATCCGTCTATTGACGCTTATCAGCAGATTGATGCCTCGACAACAGGGCAAAGGGTTCAGGAGAAGAAACAGCTTATCCAGGCGCTGGAGCAGCAGGGTTCCGAAAAAAGAAGCCGGGAGGCCCAGTTAAAAACACTGTGCAGCACCGCTGAGGAGCGTATTCAGGTGCTGAAATCACAGCTGGCGGGCTGTCAGTCTGAATGGAGCACACTCTGTGTATCACTGGGCGTAGAACTGAACATCGAGCATCATGAAACGGTTGAGTCCTGGCTGCAAACGGCCAGGGAAGAAGGCACTGCCCTCAACGATCTCATCAAACAGTTGAACACAATCAACAGCACGCTTCAGAAACATCAGCAGGAGCACGTCCAGAAACAGCAGACTGTGGACAAACTCGGCCACGATCTGGCGTTACTGCAACAACAACGGAAACAACAGGAACAACAGGCACAGCTGCTGCAGGAAGAAGTCGCCAACAGGAAGCAGGCTTTGCAGCAACTGGAAGCGACTGTCACTGCAACACTTCAGGAACCCCTGCCACCGCTGGCAGAGCAAAATGCCTGGCTTGACCAGCAGGAAGTGCTGAAGAACCGTTGGCAAACTACTCTGCATCAACAGGAAGAACAACAGAAAGCCCTGCAACAGCTCGAACAGCAGCTGGCCCTGCTGATCCAGCAGAAAAGCCTGGTGGCCGGGCAGGTCAGTCAGCTACAGTCACGTCTTTCACAGTTGAACGAGCAACAGCAGGAACGTCAGACACTGAGACTGACTCTCTTTGGTGACCTCAAGGTTGTGGATGAACGCAGGCGGCTGGAGGAAGCTATTACCACTTCCGAAGAGTTGCTCAATAAAGCAGAACAGCACAGGCAGGCAGCCAGCAAAGCGGCCAGTGAAATCAGCGGTTCTGTCCAGCAGCAGAAAAAAGAGCGAGTCACTCTCGACACACAGCTCGGTGAAGTTCGTCATCACTGGGAAGAAACCCTGACCCAAAGTCCCTTTGAAACCTCGGAACAGTTTGAACAGGCACTGCTGCCCAGCGAAAAACGGACAGAGCTGGAAGCTCTAAAAGATTCCCTGGAAAAAGAGATAACCCGGACTGCCGAACGCCTGAAACTGGCGGAAACCAGCCTGCAGAACCTGCTCAAAACACCTCTGACAGATCAAACCATTGAACAGATTGGTGAACAGCTCGGCTCTGTTGAAACCGAATTACAACATCTCAGCGAGCAACAGGGTGAGATCCGCCAAACCCTGACCGATGACCAGAATAAAAGGCGACAGCAGTCTGAGCTGTTCGACGACATCGACCGGCAGAAAGCCCGGTTTGCCACCTGGGATCACCTGAACAGCCTGATCGGCTCGGCCAGGGGCGACAAGTTCCGGAGGTTTGCCCAGGGCCTGACTCTGGATCACCTGATCTACCTGGCCAACCGCCAGCTGGAAAAACTGCACGGTCGCTACCAGCTGAGCCGCAAGTCCGGAGAAGAGTTAAGCCTTGAAGTGCTCGATGTCTGGCAGGGCGATGCCGCGCGGGATACCAAAACACTGTCCGGTGGTGAAAGCTTCCTGGTCAGCCTGGCCCTGGCCCTGGCGCTGTCGGACCTGGTCAGCCATAAAACCAGCATCGACTCCCTGTTCCTGGATGAAGGCTTTGGCACCCTGGATGCGGAAACCCTGGAAATAGCCCTCAATGCCCTGGACAGCCTTAACGCCAGCGGCAAGATGGTGGGCGTGATTTCCCATGTGGAGTCTCTGAAGGAACGTATTCCTACCCAGATAATAGTCAGAAAAGAGGTAGGACTTGGGTACAGCAGCCTGGAAAAACGTTATGCCATAGCAGGATAGAGCTTTCCTTAGGAGTTATTTCCGTTATCGTGCCTTAGGTACAGTTTAAAAATAACATCCCTATTCTGAATCGAATCTCCGTTCGCTCTGAGCCTGTCGAAGAGCAATAGCACAAGGCTTCGACAAGCTCAGCCCGAACGGGCTTCGGACTTGAGCCAAATGTGGAAGTTATTTTTAGACTATTCCTTACACGGCCATTGGGCCATTCAGAGTCAGATCGCAGGTCTTCAATGAGCCGACATAACCGCAGCCAACACCTCTATATCGAAAGCTGCACTGGTCTCGCATCTGTCTTCTTAATGGAAAGACCTGACTTAAAGGGTATTCTGCGCCAAGCCCCAACTCACCACGTAGTCTTTTGTTGAGGCATTGGTGATATCGAACGTGTCAGTAAGCTCTGGTTCAAGCCCAATAAATACCACACTTGAAAGCTATTGCGTACGCTACTATAGTATTAGCGTACACAATCAAGAGAGCAAGCAAATGGAAGACAAACTGAACGAGACTGAGGTTATGAACCTGACCAGTCTCAGAAAGAACATCTACTCAGTTTTTGATGGGGTTATAGAGACTGGAAAACCAGTTGTTGTCGAAAGAAACGGAGTGACTTTGACTGTCAGCCTAGCCAATAAAGGCTCAAAGATGGACAGGCTTGAGAGAATGGGCGAAAGGTCGTGCATTGTTGGGAGCGAAGAAGGCCTGGAGAGCGAGTCTGTGTTTGAGTGGGAGCCCGATAATGGTTTTGATTGACACCCACGTTGCAATATTCCTCTATAACCGTCAAATGAAGAAATTTACTCCGAAAGTCAGGATCCTCATGGACATTAACGATATCGTCCTTCCCGAAATGGCCAGGCTAGAGCTTCAGTATCTCTACGAGATTGGCAGAATCTCTGCTACTCCGGTGGAAATAATCAATTTTCTGTACAGTGAGGTCGACCTAATTCTCTCGAAAACCCCAAAATCGAGGTTGGTTGATGAGGCAGTAAAATTGACCTGGACAAGAGACCCGTTTGACAGACTCATCTGTGCGGACTCCAAGGTCAACAACGCGCCCCTGATATCCAAGGATGAAAAGATGCTGGAGCATTTAGACCTGGCTGTTTGGTAACATCTCAACAGGCTAACTCAGGACTCACTGCTTTCTGCTCCACTTGACGCCAGTGCTCCCGTAGTTCTTTATAAGCACCAGCAGCTGACCAATCCATCGTCTTGATCGCCTCTTTTCTTTTCGCACATTCGCTACACCACATATCCACACCTCAACCATTTCAACAGTGCCACCTATTTTGTCCGCTCCTCCCTCTCTCACAGAGGTGGTCGTTGGGCTACTGGAAGGGTGAACCTGAAACAGGTGCCCGCATTCAGCTGGCTGCTCACTTCGATCTGGCTGCCATGGATTTCCAGGATGCGCTTGACGATAGACAGTCCCAGGCCAATTCCACCCTGGTTATCCTGTTTGGCTCCCTGTTTAGCTCGGGACAGGGACGGCTGGTAATAACGCTGGAAGATGTTGGGCAGATCCTGTTTGGCGATACCCCTGCCGGTATCTTCCACCGTAACATTGACGCCTTTTTCCGTTTCCGACAGGCGCACCAGAATATGACCATTTTTCGGGGTATGAGCGATAGCATTGCGCAGCAGATTGTCGAACACCCGCTGGATCATGCCGATATCGGCATAGACTTCCATCTCCTCCCTTGGACACTCAACCTCCAGTGACAGCTCCCTGTCTTCCAGGGACAGCTCAAACCCATGAAGAATGTCGTACATTAATTCAGCGATGGAAAACCGTTCAAAGTTGGCCTTGCGATCATCCGCTTCCAGCTTTGACAGCTCAAAAAGATCTGCAATCAAACGCGACAGACGATGACAGCCTTTCTCAGCGGAATACAGATACTCCAGCCTATCCCTGTCACTGAGGGAGCCGTCCTTGATAATCAGTGTTTCCAGGTAGGCCTGCATGGTCGCCAGCGGCGTCCGGAGATCGTGGGAGACATTGGATACCAGTTCCCGTCGCAGACGGTCAGCATCCCTCAGCTGTTCGAACTGGCTATGGATTTTTTCTGACATGGTCTGGAACACACCAGCCAGTTTGTCGACCTCGTCGCTTTTCCTGTTCACTCTGGGGGTCAGGTTGTCTGTCCCCAGTTCGCTGCGGGCGAAATCAGTCATATTCCTGGTCAGACGGGTCAATCGCCTGACCAGCAGGTGGAAGATCAGAAAGCCCACCAGCATACTGCTGGTGACAATAATCACCAGTGACCAGAACATCTGCTTGCTGATATGCCCCCAGCTGATCTGGTCGCTGATGTCATCGTACAGCCTGCCGCCCAGGATCATATAGAGATAACCCTGCACCCCGTGATCATTGCTGATGGCCGAGGCGGAGAAGATTTTATCGACACTGTCATGCCGGGGATCGTTGCCGCGAATGGGGAATTGCGCATCACCCCTGATAAATTCCCGGATGGGCTCCAGCTCCACGCGGTCTCTTTTCAGCGCCTGTCCGTCCAGGCTGTGGGCCAGAATCTTCCCTGTAGCGTCCAGCAGGTAAACTTCTACTGCCGGATTGAGGATCATGGTCTGGTTAGCCAGCATTCTCAACGCTTCTTTGCTGCCCACCTCACCCTCAATGAGCTTGTGGGTATCAGTCACATACATGGCGATACTGGCGTTCAGTTTCTGAGTCAGCTCCTCATAATAGAGACGCATGCCCCATTGCCCCAGTACATGCGCTGCCAGGCCTACGCTGAGCATGATGACCAGCAGGGCCAGGGACAACTTGCGGTTCAGCGTCGCTAACAAGATATCTCAGCCCTGCATGGCGACTGCGGTATAGTCCTGAAGTTTATAACCCACACCCCAGCAGGTGATGATGTACTCCGGGTGCCTGGGGTTAGTCTCCAGTTTGGCCCGCAGGCGATTGATATGGGAATTCACCGTATGTTCGTAGCCTTCATGGTTGTAGCCCCAGACCCGGTCAAGCAGTTCCAGACGAGTGAAAACCCGGCCTGGATGTCGGACAAAGTGCATCAGCAGGTTGAACTCCCTGGCAGTCAGTTCGACCAGCTTCCCACGCAGCCGTACAAGACGACAGCTTTCAATCACTTCCAGGTCATGTATGCGTACATGATCAGGTTCCTTGCCGAATCCGGCCATTGACTCTACACGACGGAACATGGCTTTCACTCTGGCGATAAGCTCCATCATGCTGAAAGGTTTGGCCACATAATCATCCGCCCCTACTTCCAGCCCCATGACCAGGTCCAGCTCAGCGGTGCGGGAGGTCAGCAGCACGATGGGCACAACATGCTTCTCCCGGCGCAGCTGTCGGCAGATATCCAGCCCACTGGGTCCGGGCAGCTGGATATCCAGAATGACCAGGTCCCAGGTGCCGGAGGTGGCCAGTCGCAGTCCCTCCAGCCCATCCATTGCATGGGTGACATCAGCTCCCAGGTCCTTCAGATGCAGGGACACCAGGCTGCCGATCTCCCTCTCATCTTCAACAAGCAGAATCCGTTTGTTCTCCATGACTGCACTACCTCCTGAAACGGCTGACACGGGCAAAGTTGCACAAAAGTATGCGCTGCTCTTGAAGCATTTTTTACACGAGTCGTCAGGAAGAATGAAGCTTCTAATGTCTAAAGTATGATCAATGTACTTTTATTTGACTGATGGTCAGATTTTGGACTCTGAGGAATAT
>JBPCXN010000258.1:0-12963 GCA_051008495.1 Endozoicomonas sp.
CGTCAAGTATTCCTGCACAGCTGCGCCTTGATCTGGACGCGCTGGCTTGAGCTGAACATATCAATTGCAGGCGGACGGAGTACTAGGAACACGCTCCAAAAACACATTATCAGGACAATGAGACGAGAGTAGTCAGCCCTCCCAGCCTTCACTCAGAAAGCCGGAGAGTCTGGACACAGGGGCAAGAGCTATGGATGATGTGCGATTCAACACCTTCCGGAGATTTTTTCTCCCGGATGGTTTCTCCAGCGGCACTGGGACGGTGATCATTGCGGTCACACCCGGGATTTTGAGCATGCTGGCAGATACTGGACATCACGGGCTCAACACTCACTGAACAGAACAAGCAAAGAGCGACCCATGGACTTCAGACTCCCCAACCGTCATTTCCTGAAACTGCTGGATTATTCTACAGCAGACATACATGCACTGCTGGAGCTTGCCAGCCAGGTCAAGGCGGCCAAGCAGAGCCGAACAGAACCGCAGTTTCTGAAAGGCAGGAACATTGCCCTGATTTTTGAAAAGGCCTCAACCCGCACCCGCTGCGCCTTTGAGGTGGCCTGCTATGACCAGGGCGCCCAAGTCACCTGCATCTCTGGCGGCTCGCAGATGGGCAGTAAAGAGTCAGTAAAAGATACAGCCAGAGTGCTTGGACGCATGTATGACGGCATCGAATTTCGCGGTCATTCGCAGCAGCATGTTCAGGAACTGGCTGATTTCGCCGGCGTTCCCGTATGGAATGGTCTCACTGACCAGTGGCATCCTACCCAGGTGCTTGCGGATTTCCTCACCATGCTGGAACACGGCAATGGTCGAGCACTGAGTGACATGACGCTGTGCTTTACCGGTGACGGTCGCAACAATGTCGCCAACTCTTTGTTAGTGGGTTCAGCTAAAATGGGAGTGGATTTCCGGATCGCTGCGCCTTCTGGCTATACCCCAGACCCGGAGCTGGTTGCTCAATGCCAAAGCATTGCTGAAGAGACCGGCGCCAGAATCACAGTCACAGAGTCTGTTGAAGAAGCGGTAACGGGCTGTGACTTTATCTACACCGATGTCTGGGTGTCCATGGGAGAACCTGTGGAAGCCTGGGATGAGCGTGTCCGACTGATGACACCCTACCAGGTCAACCAGTCGATGATGGACAAAACCGGCAATCCAGACGTTCGCTTCCTGCACTGCCTGCCTGCTTTTCATAATGATGAAACCACCATCGGGCGAGAGATTTCTGAACTCATGGGAAAAAGCGGCATGAACGGGCTGGAAGTGACCGAGGACGTTTTCGAATCTGATTGCTCCATAGTTTTTGATCAGGCCGAAAACCGGATGCACACCATCAAGGCCGTGATGGTAGCGACTCTGGGTGATTCAGCTTCGTAGGTTGGGATGAGTGCAACGAATCCCAACACGGAATTCTGACTGATACTACCCAGTGTTGATGCCCGTTGTGTTGGGATTCACTTTGTTCATCCCAACCTACATAAACCGACATGGCCTTGACCGACCGGAGTTCACCATGCTGGTTGTTATCGCCCTGGGAGACAGCGCCATTGTACAGAGGCATCAGCCTCTGGCCACGCACCTGTTACGGCAAAGTGTGCGCGATGCCGCCAAGGCCATTGCCGCTATCGCTCTGAAGCACCAGGTGGTGCTGCTTCATGGCAACGGTCCCCAGATCGGACTGTTGACCCTGATGAACGGCAACAGTACTGATCTGAACGCTGCGGCAGCGGACGTCCTGGGAGCTCAGACCCGGGGCATTATTGGCTTCCTGCTGGAGCAGGAACTGAGGAATCGCATGCCTGGCAGGCAGATATGCAGCCTGATTCACCTGGCCCTGGTGGATGCAGACGCTCCAGAACTGATGAACCCGAACCGGTTCATCGGCCCCGTGTATAACCGGGCCCAGGCACAACTGGTTCAGGAGCAGAACCCCGACTGGGTTCTACAGGGTGACGGTCGCTATTACCGCCGCACCATCGCCGCACCGCCTCCCAGGGAGATCCTGGAATTGCCAGCCATCAGGCAACTGGTTAAAACAGGAAACATTACCGTTATCTGTGGCAGTGGTGGTGGGCTGCCAGTGCGAAAAGATGGTGATGGCAAACTCCATGGCGTTGAAGCCATGGTGGACAGAGATCTGTCAGCAGCGCTGATAGCAAACGGTTTATCTGCTGATGCACTGCTTTTGCTCACCAGCACGGAAGCCGTCATTGACAGGCCCGGCGAGCCCGGGGCAAAAACCATCAGGACCATGACACCGGAAGGTTTCCGGTCACTGGGATTCAGTGATACCGCCATGGGTCCGAAAATGAATGCTGCATGCCGGTTCGTCTATAACGATTCACGGTTTTGCGCTATTGGCAATCTGAACAATGCCGCAGAAGTGCTTTCAGGAACCTCTGGTACTCGAATCCACTTTTCCGGCAATGCCTCGGGAGAGGCACAGATTGACTACTATTGAGAGATTTTAAGTAGCCCTCACGCTTTTCTCTCTGTCAGGCAGAACAATAGTTCTGTCATTTGAGGTGGTCGTAATCATCATCAGTTAACGGTTAAAGGTCAGCCCTTTTCGCTCCTGTGCATTGACGACAACCCGTGGAGTATCGGCAGTCCGCTTTTCCGAGTGACTCCGGCAATCCCGAACCTGAGGGTAGTGTTTTTTTTGTTTCCTTAGCAGTACAGAGGAGCAGCAATGCCCCAGAGCCTATTGCGATACACCAACATTCTCAGCATTGTTGGTGACTTGATTCGCGTCCAAGTGCCTAACCTAACGGAAGGCAACGCCCGAGCCAACTATGGCGACCTGGCGCTGATCGAGCAGAACGGGCAGCCCTACTCCATGGCCCAGATCATCAAGATCGACCATGAAGAAGTGTCCCTGCAGGTCTTCACCGGCACCAAGGGGCTCTCCACTGGCGCCGCCGTGTGCTTCCTGGGCGAGCCTATGAAGGCAACCTATTCACCCAACATCCTCGGCCGTATCTTCAACGGCGCCGGCGAACCGATCGACGGTGGACCGGCACTGGAACAGGATCCGAAGGTAGAAATTGATGGCCCGTCGGTAAACCCGGTACGTCGTGTACTGGCGTCCCGCATGGTGCGCACCAACGTACCCATGATCGACGTCTTCAACACCCTGGTAGAATCCCAGAAGATTCCTATCTTCTCTGTCGCCGGTGAACCCTACAACCGCTTCCTGGCCCGTATCGCTATCCAGGCGGAAGCCGACGTGGTGGTCTTCGGTGGCATGGGTCTGATCTTCGACGATTACCACTTCTTCCGCACCGCGTTTGAAGAAGCCGGTGTATCTGCCCGTACCGTCATGTTCACCAACCAGGCTTCCGACCCCACGGTTGAACGTCTGCTGACGCCTGACATGGCGCTGGCAGTAGCCGAGCACTTCGCAGTGGAAGAGAGCAAGAAGGTACTGGTACTGCTCACCGACATGACCTCCTACGCTGATGCGATGAAGGAAATCGGTGTCGCCATGGACAAGATCCCGGCTAACCGTGGCTACATGGGTGATCTTTACTCCCAGCTGGCCAAGCGTTACGAAAAAGCCTGTGACTACAAGGGCGCTGGTTCTGTAACCATCCTGGCTGTGACCACCATGCCTGGTGACGACGTGACTCACCCGGTACCGGATAACACTGGCTACATCACCGAAGGCCAGTTCTACCTGCACGACGGCGTACTGGATCCGTTCGGTTCCCTGTCCCGTCTGAAGCAGATGGTGCAGGGCAAAGAGACCCGGGACGACCATGCGCCAATCATGAACACCATGATCCGCTTCTACTCCGACTCCGTGAACGCCAAGCAGAAACAGGCGATGGCCTTCGAACTGTCCGGTTACGACCTGAAAACCATCAAGTTCGGTGACCTGTTCAAGACACGCTTCATGTCCCTTGACGCCGCCATGAGCCTGGAAGACGCCCTGGACCTGTGCTGGGAAACTCTGGCCGAATGCTTCGAACCGGGTGAAACCCTGATGAAGCAGAGCCTGCTGGAGAAGTACTGGCCCGGACTCTCTAATGAAGAGCAGGCGGCTGTTGGTGTTGAGGAAAAAGCAGCAACCGCCGGGGCTCCTAAAGCAAGCGCAGAGGCGTAAACCATGGCCAAGGTAGCCCTCAACAAAAGTTCGCTTAACAAAGAAAAGCGCAGCCTGAAAACGTACAACCGTTACCTGCCGGCACTTGAGCTCAAGCGCCAGCAGCTGATGGTTGAACGCAAGAAGGCAGAAGAGGCGCTCGCTGAGGCGCGCACGGAATTAGCCGACGTTGAACGTCTGGTCCAGTCCCAGCTACCCATGCTGGCTCGGGAAGACGTTCCGGTCGACAACCTGGTGCGCGTCAGGAATGTCAGGCTGATCGAAGAAAACATTGTGGGTACCTCTGTACCTGCCGTGGGCAACATCGATATCGAGCTGACGCCTTATAGCGATCTGGCCAAGCCTCACTGGGTGGATTTCCTGGTGGAACTCCTGCAGAAGATGGTGCGACTGCGTGTCGAGTATCAGGTGCGCGAGCTGCGTCACGCTGAACTGGACAAGGCAACGCGAACCACTTCCCAGCGGGTCAACCTGTTCTCCAAGGTCCTGATTCCTCAGACCAGGAAGAACATCCAGAAGATCCAGATCTACATGTCCGACCAGGATCGCGCCAGCGTCATGAACGCCAAGCTCTCCAAGGGCAAGGTCCTGGCGCAGGAAGCCAAGGCGGCGATGGCTTAGTCGAGGCACTCTCCAAGGTAAGAGTATGGCTATAAAACGACTTAACAAGATCACCCTGTACGGGCCCGACCAGGACAAGGCCGGCATCCTCCAGGGGCTGCAGGCTTTAGGCTGCATGCATCTGATCCCGCTGACGGAGCAGATGGCGGAACCCGCCATGCGCATGCAGCCGGCCGAGGCCAGCGAGGCCCTGGCCTGGCTGGAACGCTCGCCCCGTACCCGTCGGCAGGTAAAGGACAAGCAGGGTGTGGATATTGATGCCGTGGTCCGGGAGGTTCTGGAGAACAAGTCCTCCGCCCGGGAAGTGGCCGATGCCAGGGACAAGCTGGAAGAGCGTATCCGTGAGGTACGTCCATGGGGTGAGTTCAGCTTTCCGGAACTCTCCGAACTGGACGACCAACGCCTGTGGTTCTATGTCCTGCCCCTGGGGGAACTGGAAAACCTGAAGCAGGCAATGACAGAAAGCGAACTGCCCTGGGAAGTGATTCACAGAGACCAGAAAGACGCCTATGTCATTGTAGTATCCAGTGAAGAACCTGCAGAAGACCTTCTGTCAGTGTCCCGATCCCACGTTGGCATGGTTCCCCTGTCCCGCCTGGAAGAAGAGCTGGAAGAGTCCGAGCATCTGCTGGAAGAGCTCTATGCCGAACGCGAAGCCCTGACCCGCTGGAACTACACGCTCGGCCAGGCGGTTGCGGCCCGGTACGATGCTGCGGAATTGGCCGACGCCGAGAGCGGCACCCTGAATGAAGACAGCTTCTTCCTGGTGCAAGGCTGGCTGCCTGTCAGCGAGCGCAACGCCGTGGAAGCCTTCTGCCTGGACAACGGCGTAGCGGCCATCTTCGAAGAGCCTTCTGAAGAAGACAGTCCGCCTACACTGCTGGAAAAAACACCCGGCACCGGTGGCGGCGCCGATGCCCTTGGCTTTTTCCAGACGCCCAACTACCGCGCCTGGGACCCGGGCAACCTGGTGTTCTACTCGTTCTCCCTGTTCTTCGGCATGATCATGTCCGATGTGATGTACAGTTTCCTGTTCGGTCTCATCGTCTTCATGTTCCGTGGCAAGCTGAAACAGTCCGAAGCGGGCTCCCGCCTGATGAACCTGGCTTACTTCATGTCGGCCGTCGGTATCGCCTGGGGTGTCATGATCGGCAGTTACTTCGGTGCGTCACCGGGTGGTCCACTGGGCAGCCTGGCCTTCGTTGACCTGAACGACTACAACGCCATGATGAAGCTATCGGTCTTCGTTGGTGTTTCTCACCTGATCGTCGCCAACCTCATGACCGCCTACGTTAATCGGTCAAGCAGCTATGCACTGGCTCCGCTGGGCTGGGCGCTGGTCATGGGTGGCGGCATGGGTATCTGGTTCGGCATGACCGGCACCTTGAGTGAAGCGTTTGCTGACGTCATCGGTCCGGGCATGATGGCCACCGGTGGTCTGCTTGTTTTCCTGTTCACCAGCACCCGCAAGGTTCGCTCTGTCGGCGACCTGTTCCTGCGTGGACTGGATGGCCTCAAGGCCGTTTACAACATCACTTCGGCATTTGGTGATGTTCTGAGTTACATGCGTCTGTTCGCCCTGGGTCTCTCCGGTGCGTCTCTGGCCATGACCTTCAACTCGCTGGCAATGGACGTCCTGCATTCCAGCCCCGTCAGCGGGGTGCTGTTTGCCGGGATCATCCTGCTGCTGGGACACATTCTCAACTTTGCTCTGTGCATCATGAGCGGTGTGGTTCACGGCATGCGTCTCAACGTCATCGAATTCGTCAACTGGGGACTGTCCGACGAGGGCTACCCATTCAAAGCATTTAGTAAGAGAGAGGACTGATAATGGAAGAGTTAATTATTGCACTGGGCTGGCTGGGTGTCTTCGCTCCTGTGGCACTGGGAGCGGTAGGTTCCGCCATCGGCTGTTCCGTGGCCGGTCAGGCCGCCTGTGGTGCAATGCTGGACGTGGAGAGCGGCTACGGCAAGTTCGTAGGTCTGTCTGCGATGCCTTCTTCCCAGGTTATCTACGGTATCGTGATCATGTTCACCCTGAGCGGCATTGGTGTCAGCCCGGCCTCCGCGCCTGGCCTGTTCGGCATCGGCCTGCTGACCGGTGTTGCCCTGATGTACTCCGCCACCTATCAGGGTCAGGCGGTGGCAGCGGCCATCAACGCTTCCAAGAACAAGCCTGAAGTGTTCGGCCTGTCTATTGCTCCTGCAGCTATCGTAGAAGGTTTCGCAGTATTTGCCTTCGTATTCGCTCTGGTCATGGGTCAGCAGATCCCAGCCTGATCGGTCAACCCCCTGTGTGTCGGATTAGAAGCCTTGACTGGTCATCCGACACACAGCCGACCGAATGACAGATGTCGGATTACGCTTCGCTAATCCGTCCTACGAAAACCAGAGGAAAGTGACTATGACAGCTGCAATGAATCCCGAAGGAAAAGTCTCCGTCGGCGTTCAGGAACTGATCGAAAAGCTGCGCAAGCAGGGTGTCCAGAACGGTCGCACTGAAGCAGACCGTATCATCACTGACGCCCAGGCCCGGGCCGCAGAACTGGTGCAGGAAGCCCAGAAGAAAGCCGACAGCATCGTTGGCAAGGCCCGTGAAGAAGCGGACTTCATTACCAAGGCCGGCAAGGAAGCGCTGCAACTGGCCGAGCGCAACGCCGTACTGGAACTGAAAGATTACCTGCTGGAGCAATTCTCCCAACAGGTGACCGCTGTCGTCAGCAGCTCCATGGAAAAAGAAGAGCTGCTGCAGAAGATGATTCTGGAAGTAGCGGGCGAAAGCAACCTGCGTAGCGAAAGTAACCTGGAAGTGGTTCTGCCCCGCAAGGTGATTGGAGTTGATGAGCTTCGTGAATCACCTGAGCTGGTCAAGCAGGGTCCTTTGCTGGAATTCGTTTCCAAGCAGGCCGCCGACATGCTCAATGAAGGTGTCACCTTTGCCGTCAGTGACAAAACCGGCATCGGTTTCCGCCTGAAGGACAAGGACATCGAAGTTGAGCTGACCGAAGAAGCGGTGACCGCCGTTCTGCTGCGCCACCTGCAGCCCCGTTTCCGCGCTCTGCTGGAAGGCATCGTCAAGTAAGCAGTGAGTGGGAAGTAAGAAGTGGGAAGTAGGAAGTGGGAAGTGGGAAGTGGGAAGTGGGAAGTAGGAAGCAATTTCAAGCCTTCGTACTTCCCACTTATAACTTCCAACTTATTCCATCCAACTTCCAACTTTAAACTTCCAACTTCCGAGGAGAATGAAATGGCAGAACCTGCCTACTATACCTTGCTGACATCGCTGCCCCACATCGACTCGCTGTTTGACAGCAAGATCACGCCGATCTCCCGTCTGCAGCTGGACCGCAGGCTGTCCATGCTGTCCCGGGACGATCGCGACACCCTCATCAAGGTGGAACAGCTCATGCACTGGAGCCACCTGGGTGAAGATGTCGATGAGGCCTCACTGATCAGGCTGGCGGCGCGCCTGCACTCAGAGCTCACCAGTGAAACCCTGAAGGAGCTGGTCAACTGGCGCCTGGACATGCGTACTGTGGTAGCCGCCCTCAGAAGGAAAATGCGTGGAGCCCAGGCTCCCAGTGATCCTCAGTGGAGTTACGGAACCCGTTACGCCTATATCCGCCGTAACTGGAGCTCTCCGACTCTCGGGTTGCAGCACGCCTTCCCCTGGATTCCCCTGGCGATTGAGTGCCTGAACAAACAGGACTACCTGACCCTGGAAAAGACCCTGCTGGAAGCGGTGTGGCGCAGGCTGGACGAGATGGGTCGCAGGCACAGTTTTGATTTTGAGGCAGTGATCGTCTATCTGCTACGCTGGAATCTGGTGGCGCGCTGGACCGCCTACAATGGCGAACAGGCCATGGAAAGATTTCGCGAGCTGACCGATCAGGCGCTGGGCGAATTCGTCAAACAGCTGCCCGGCTCTGCAGCCTGATATTTCGCAGACTGGTTTGAATATTGTAGGTCGGATTAGGGCCCGCCCGTAATCCGACGTTGATGAACCGCAAATGGCCTCAGGTCCATTTCAGGTGACGTCGGATTACGAACCTTCGATTCTAATCCGACCTACGGCCCTGAAAGGGCATATTGGAATATGAAGTATGAGTGAACAAGCTAGTACTGATGTAAAACTTGAGCCGACGGCCCAGGTTGTTGCGGTGATGGGTGACATCATCACCATCGAAAGCAACTCTTTGGGTAGCGAGTCTGGTAGCAAGGACAAGCCCCTGGTCAAGAACGAGGTGGTTTACGTTCTGCCCAGCCGTCGCGCCAACGAAGCTGTAGAAGAGCAGCTGATGGCGGAAGTTCTGCGGGTTCGTGGCAACACCGCAGACATCCAGGTATTTGAAGATACCCGTGGCGTCGCCGTTGGTGATGGCATCATCCAGACCGGCCAGCTGCTGTCTGTTGATCTGGGCCCGGGTATCCTGGCCATGATCTATGACGGATTGCAGAACCCTCTGGAGCAGCTGGCTCAGCTGCACGGGAAATTCCTGCAACGCGGTGTCCAGGTACAATCCCTGGATCACTCCCGCAACTGGGCTTTCACCGCGGTTGCCAAGACCGGTGACAAGCTGCGTGCCGGTGAAACCTTCGGCACCGTGCCGGAAGGGCGCTTCGTCCACAAGATCATGATTCCCTTCGACACCGAAGGCGAAGTGGAAGTGATCTGGATCCAGGAAGGTAACTTCACCGTCGATACGGTAGTAGCACGGGTGAAGAACGAACGGGGTGAAGAAATCCCGCTGACCATGTACCAGAAATGGCCGGTTCGTCGGTCCATTTCTGAAACACTGTCGAAGAAAGGCAAGACTGAACGACAGTATCCAGATACGCCTCTGGTCACCAAACAGCGTATCGTTGACACCTTCTTCCCCATCGCCCGTGGCGGCACCGGCTGTATCCCCGGACCTTTCGGTTCCGGTAAAACAGTACTGCAGCATTCCTTCTCCCGTTACAGTGACGCCGACATCGTTATCGTAACCGCCTGCGGTGAACGCGCCGGTGAGGTTGTGGAAACCATCGAGGAATTCCCACACCTGCAGGACCCGACCACCGGTGGCGCACTGATCGACCGTACCGTCATCATCTGTAATACGTCATCCATGCCGGTAGCAGCCCGTGAAGCGTCTATCTACACCGGTCTTACCCTGGGTGAATACTACCGCCAGATGGGCTACAACGTTCTGGCGCTGGCGGATTCCACTTCCCGCTGGGCCCAGGCCATGCGTGAAACCTCCAACCGTCTGGAAGAGATTCCGGGTGAAGAGGGCTTCCCCGCCTACATGGACTCCGCCATCAAGGGTGTCTACGAGCGCTGCGGCGTCATCACCAATGAAGAGGGTGAAGAAGGCTCCCTGACCATGGTGGGTTCTGTATCACCCGCTGGTGGTAACTTCGAAGAACCTGTGACACAGGCCACCCTGAGCACCGTCAAAACGTTCCTGGGTTTGTCCTATGAGCGCGCCTACAAGCGTTTCTACCCGGCCATTGACCCGCTGATCTCCTGGTCCCGCTACCTGGATCAGTTGTCTGGCTGGTACAAAGAGAACCTGTCTGTGGAATGGGTTGATAATGTCAAGGAAATGCAGCAGCTGCTGGTACGTGGTGACAGCATCAACCAGATGATGCAGGTCACCGGTGAAGAAGGTGTGACCCTGGAAGACTATGTCACTTTCCAGAAGTCCTTCTTACTGGACATGGTCTACCTGCAGCAGGACGCTTTTGATGACGTAGACAGCAACTGTCCGTTAACTCGACAGAAAGCCTGCTTCGAGCTGGTCGTTTCCCTGATCCGCCAGAGCTACAACTTTGCTGACAAGGAAGTAGCCCGTGAATACTTCGTGAAGCTGACCGGCCTGTTCAAGAACCTGAACTATGCCCACGACGGTTCTCCGGAGTACAACAGCTACCTCCAGAAGATCGAAGAGCTGCGCAGCCAGTTCGCCAGTGCAGCCAGGGCAGCCTGACGACAGAAGTCATATATTCACCCTGAAAAAAGGCCGGGATCTCCGGCCTTTTTTTTCATCCAGGATCCCATGCCGCTCATAACAAAAAACAGAGCACTAAACAGAGCAAATGTTCCCAGACTTTTAATAACCTCTTGCCTTCCCTGCCCCTGAAACCGATCAAAATTCATATAAACAACAGGTTCAACTTGCAGCCCGCCATATTACTGCTAAATCTTTCTCTTTGTATTCGATAATTCTTACGGCGATTTAGAAAAAATACGCCACGCTCAGAGGTAGCAGAATGTCTAACGCTCGTCCCAGCTTCTTTCGAAGTGCGCTTGCTCTTGCCATCAGTTCCTCGATCCTGTTCCCGCTGGCGGCTGAAGCAAACAAAAAAAAGCTTCAGCTGAAAGGCTGGGACTACCACATGGGCACCCAGACCTCGAGCAGTGCAGAGGTTGTAGAGAGAACTGACACTGGCTTCGATCTCGATACTGAAATTCTGTATCTTGATATCCCCAAGGATCAGGACTCCCGCATATCATTTGTTGAATATCCTGATACCACCTCAGCTCCAAAGACTTTGATGGTCTATGTGAACAGGGATGACATTCCCGTTATGATCTACGAATTCAATCTGGTTTCTGGTGAGGTCACCATTTCCAAACACCCAGACCTCCTTCCCCAAAAGGATCCCGCCGGGAAAATTGACTCTATAACCGGACTGACTACCCACGAGGGTCTGAAATCTTTTGTCCAGGGTCTGGAACAGCTTCCACAACTTGCAAACGTTGACCCCATGAACAATTTTATTATCGTAGAACAATTTACCGTTCCCCCGGAACCAGAGACCCCCCCTTTCCTTAAACCACTTATGGAGAGCACCCAACTGGACAGTATCACCGGAGAAGTGAGCCTCACAGATACGGACACAGTCCTTTTTTCCATGGCTACCGCCTGGCACAAACCAGCCGGGAAGGGAGCGGACAAAAACAACCCTCTCAAGAATCTGCACGACAGACGACTGCCAGTGGTCAGGGTCAGACGTAACAAAGAGTCTTTCACACCAGCCAGAACGAAGCAGCTGCTGTGGGAGCATGCAGAGGGGGATACTGTCACCCTATACAGCCCGACTTCAGACCCCCAGTCAGAATCCCTGGTTGAGTCCTACACAAAAAAACCTGTCAACTTAAAAAAGTCACCGACTGAGTTTGCCCGGTTAAGAGGCACTGCACACCGAATGCAAATGGAAGAAATGCTCATAATTCATGCGACTGGCGCTCCCCCTACCGAAGACGCTGCCCGAAAGCTTTACAAGCTTCAGCAATTCGCGAACCTTTGTGAGTATGCCAGCCAGCAGGCAGAGGAACATGTCACGGTAAAGCCAGCCGATTTTACCTATCTGGAAAGCGTTATGCTTGCGGCCTCCACGGTGCCCAACATTCAGGTCACTTTTGTAGACAACCCTGTTATCAACCGTTTGGTTGTAGACCCAGGCTTCAATGAGGCATTCGCTACAGCAATTCACCCGTTCAATGGAAGAATACCTTCTGTAGATATGAAGCTTAAGGAGTTTTATTCAAAAAAATCACAGGCATCCCAATCCAGGCAGACTGCAATGCTGAAAAAGTGGCTAGAAGGAGGCGACCAACACAATGAAGCATTAGAGCAGGAATTAGCTCAAAAAAGGGAAAAAGTGCAAGAACTGGAGACAGAAAAGCAAGCATTTGACACTAGGGTGCAAGAACTCGACCAGGCCATGACTCATTCTGCTGAAGAAACCAAGGCCAGCAAGCAGGCGCTGTCTGACGCCAAAACCAGACTGCCCGAGGAATTCCAGAGTAAGGAGCTATCTGACGCCGTCCAGGCCATGGCAGAAGAGATAAAAACCATAGAAAGCACAGCAGCGCTTCTAAGAGAAGGTGTTCCCAGACCGGCAGAGAGTGCACAGTCCGCTGCAAAAGAAGTCGAAACCAGGGTTAAAACACTTAAAGGCCATATGCTGGAAGCTCAAACGTATGTTGAGAGAGAAGAAGCCCGCCTCGATATTCAGGTCAGCACGACGGACAAATCTCTGGACAGCCTGCCCGGGAGATTACAGAAAGTCACGGAAGTCCAGGAAGCCCGAGTCACCCATCAAAAAGAGGAAGCAGACAAATTTCTCACCGAGAAAAAAGCACTTGACGAAGAGCTCAAAGCTGAGAAGGCTGCTGTAAGAAAACTTGAAGAAGAAGCTACGAAGCAGAAACAAATCGAATCTGAGATTGAAGCAGCTAGAAC
>JBPCXN010000259.1:0-8270 GCA_051008495.1 Endozoicomonas sp.
GCCATATGCAAGGCAGACTTGTGCAGGCGTAGTTATTCTACGTCAATCAAGTCTAACGCCGTCAGATGGCCGCTTTATGAACCACCCTTCGGGCCAGAGCGAGAGCTTCCGTGCCAGCGTTCCAAGTGTTTGAAAGACGTCCAGTATTCCCGCACACTTGCGCCTTATCACGAAAGCTCTCGCTCAGGCTGAACGCGTCAAATCCATTGAAACCATGTACTAGGTCAGGCTCCAAGAGCACAGAACACAGGTAGAGATTATGTGTGGCATTGTAGGTGCAGTAGCACAAAGGGATGTGGCTCCAATTCTGCTCGAAGGACTGCGGCGCCTGGAATATCGAGGCTATGATTCCGCCGGCGTAGCCATAGTCGGCAAGGACAGTGAACTGCAGAGAGTACGCCGTACCGGCAAGGTCTCTGAACTGGCGGAGGCCATAGACCAGAGTCCGGCCCACGGCGGCACTGGAATCGCCCACACCCGCTGGGCCACCCACGGTGAACCCAACGAACGCAATGCCCACCCCCATGTCTCCGGGGAAGATATCGCCGTTGTTCATAATGGCATCATCGAAAACCATGAAGTACTGCGCAACTTCCTGGAGCAGCAGGGCTATACATTTACCTCTGATACCGACACTGAAGTCATCGCTCACCTGGTCAACCATGAGCTGAAGCAGAAAGCTTCCCTGGTCGAAGCGGTACAGGGTGCCGTACGACAGCTGGAAGGTGCCTATGGCATGGTGGTGATGGATCGCCGTGACACAGAACGCCTGGTCGTGGCCCGATCCGGCAGTCCGCTGGTGATAGGACTGGGACTGGACGAGAACTTTATCGCTTCAGACCAGATGGCCCTGTTCCCGGTCACCCGTCGCTTTATGTTTCTCGAAGAAGGTGACGTAGCGGAAGTCAGTCGAAAAGCCGTCAGTATTTTCGATGCTGATGGCAAAAGTGTTCAGCGTGAGGCCAAGGAAAGTGACGTAGAACACGATGTGGGAGACAAAGGGCAATACCGTCACTATATGCTCAAGGAAATCCATGAGCAGCCTGATGCCATAGCCAACACCCTGGAAGGTCGCCTGGGTGAACACAGCCTGAACCTGGATATCCTCGGTAAAACCGGCATCAATATACTCAACAAAACCAGGGCAATCCAGATCGTTGCCTGTGGCACCAGCTATAACGCCGGCATGGTGGCCCGCTACTGGTTTGAGGAACTGGCAGGCATTCCCTGCCGTGTAGAAATTGCCTCCGAGTTCCGCTACAGAAAGTTCTTTGTACCGGACAACTGTCTGTTTATTACCCTGTCACAGTCCGGTGAGACCGCCGATACCCTGGCCGCATTAAAGCAGGCCAAAGAACAGGGTTACATGGCTTCACTGAGTATCTGTAACGTGCCAGGGTCCTCTATGGTCCGGGAGTCTGATATTGCTCTGATGACCCGTGCTGGCGCTGAAATCGGTGTAGCATCGACCAAAGCCTTTACTACCCAGCTGGCGACGTTGCTGATGCTGGTCACCGCCGTAGGCCGACAGAATGGCATGACTGCGGAAAAAGAAGCCGAAGTTGTTAAAGCCCTGAGAGAACTGCCTCATATCATCAGCAATGCTCTGAGTCTCAGTGATGAGATCGAAGAGCTGGCCCAGGACTTTGCCGACAAGCATCACAGCCTGTTCCTGGGCAGAGGCTCCCAGTATCCCATCGCCATGGAAGGGGCGCTGAAGCTCAAGGAGATTTCCTACATCCATGCAGAGGCCTATGCCGCCGGTGAATTGAAGCATGGCCCATTGGCGCTGATCGATAACGACATGCCGGTCATTGTTGTTGCTCCGAACAACGATCTGCTGGAAAAGCTCAAATCCAATATGGAAGAGGTGCGGGCCCGCGGTGGTCAGCTTTACGTCTTTGCCGACCGCCACTCAAGACTGGTAGCCAGCGAAGGGGTAAAAGTGCTGCCGGTGGAAGAATCTCCGGAGATTATCGCTCCAATCCTCTACACCGTGCCGCTGCAGCTGCTGTCCTACCACGTTGCCATCATCAAAGGCACTGATGTAGACCAGCCCAGGAATCTGGCAAAATCAGTCACTGTCGAATGAGGCTCTTTTTTTTTCTACCAGGCAGCAAAAATGAACTGTACGACTTGAGAACCCGGGCTTGCAGGAAACGGCTGCCAATACCAAAGCCTGGTTACTCACAACTGTGGCTCCGGGTTAGATTAAGTACATCACCAATTGAAATCGAATATTTTTCCTTCTTTTGCAGCATTGGTGTGTGCCTTGAAAGCAATTGGAGGGATGCTTAACTGGCAGCCTGGAAGACGATAAGAACCATAGTTATAGTTCATCGTCAGCTATTGGCTCATAGCCTTCATGGCTGGGCATACGGTTTGTACTACGTCCAAGAGTACCGGATATCTTTGTACCCAATACCCCCAGCTGTTCTACTGTACACTTGCCACAGGAGCTTAATGCTGAAGAGGCTCCCTCCCCAAAATATTTCAGCCCAGCTCCCAGGCACTCCGCACACTCGGCACAATCATTAGACCGTTCAACTTCAGCCGTGTTGTATTTTACTGTGACAATGCAGACACCAAGGGTCACAACTTTCCAGTGGATTGGTATTTCGACTGACGGCTCCTTATTCGAATAGTGTACTGTGCAGTAAGCAATTGCTGATAATTCAGCGGCAGTTAATAGAATGGATCCCACACCAACGCCATCTATAATCCACGAGCTGATATCGTTGGGTATTGGGTCTGAAGCTGAAGGTGGCAGTACGGTGACATTACCCGTTGAGCCAGAGCCAGAGCTTGGCAGGTCGGTAAAGTCCATATCCTGTGGCGAGAGTGATCCGGCGCCCAGGATTGGCAAGCCATTGAAATCATTACGACTGAGCGTAATGTTTCTGAGCACTTTTTTCCCGTCGTCTATTTTTTCTCCTGCAGAAAGGGATATTGCCGCGTAATTTCTGGCAGAACCGGTAATGCGATTCCCTTGAATCTCCCCCTGAATGACTGGTGATGCCTCATGGAAACTGAGTGAAAACGCTGAGTTCCCGTCTTCAGTGGTTGGTTTTTCTGTGTTGCCCCCCCCTGTTGGCAAGGACAAAGTGTTGTAGTTCAAAGTAAAATACGGAACGTTGCTCAGCGTCAAAAAACCTGCTTCCCCGTTTCCTGAACCAAGGTTGGACTGAAACAGTACCCTGCCACAATACTCAAGGTGTTCACTCCCAGCCTGGCAACCCACATACACTCCGGTGTCAGTAACACTGTTGAGATCCAGGCTTGAATTGACAACGCTGACATTACCCCTGATATCTTCCAGAGAAATAAGCTTTGGGAGTGAATGTGCTTTCATTGCACTGGTAGAAAAAGCCAGGGCAGATAATATAAGGTTCTGCGCCAGGAATGAGGAGTGAATGAAAACGGACAGTTCAGGTGTTTCCTTGGGGGAGAGCTCAGGCTTGAAGATAAGATTATCGAATATCGTTCTGTCTTTTGCACTACCGGCCTGAATCTCAAAAAAAGATTCCAGACTGCTTCCAAAGCTCTCCCCCGGAGTAATCTCAGCGGTTTCACCCTCAACGGTCAGACCTACCAGGGCAAATCCCTGATTGCTGTATACCGTACTCTCCAGTTTGTATTGACCCGGAGAGAGGAAAAAAGCGGTTGTGCCATCAGATTTACCCAGCAGCATCGACAGCTCCTCCGAAGGGTTTACCAGTTGCAATGAAGTAAACCAGCTGTCCTTATCCAGGACTGTCCTGAACCTTTCACAACCTGCCCGGTATTTCTGAGGGAACTGTTCACAGTTATTATAAACTTCGCTTTTCCCATAGACGACTGATTTAGCCTGAACCAGCTGAAAGGCAACAGAGGTCAATAGAACAGGCAGCAGAAAACTGAATAGAACTAAAACCTTTGACGGCTTGAGGCTTAGCATTTTATCCCCCTCATTGATTAAGGTTACTTAACAGTCAGAAGGTAGGTATAAGCCAGTGAGTAGTTTAGCCTTAATTGCAAAACATGCATAAAATGTTCACTGTGCGTTTCTATAAGCAACCATTCTTTAGTCAGCACTATGTGCTAACCACTTCATTCACTCAGGGCCATCTGTGAGAAGGTCGCTATAAATGAGGCTCTTCAGGGATAACTGTGGGTGAAAATGAACTGATTTTGAGATAAGAGCACCCGTGGCTGGCTTTTGATAGCTTTTTTTGATGGACAAAAAAAAACAACAGAAGCGACCACTGATTCTGATAAAAACTATCCTCAATAAAGTTCAATCAGGTTTTTGGCATTAAGGTGCTTGCTGATTTTTGGCACAGGTGAGACCACAAAACTTACGACAATGTATGTTCGGATTTCAATATAGCTTCATAAGAATAGCTTCATAAATTCTGCGATGTAATTATATTTGGCTGGACTGCAGGCCACGTATTTCAAGGGCTTAAATATTCAGCGGGAATTACTGGTCTCCAGGTCGTAAGAGCAGTCAGTGTTTATCGTTCTGTTTCAGCCAACACTCGCTCAATAACGCCAACTACTTTCTCGAGCCTCCTGGAGTCCAGCGCATCGGGATGGGGTGGGCTGAACTGGCCCGAGTCGTTATCAAAATACTGACCTGCAGCATCCGCAAATTCATCTGACAGAGCGGCACGGCAGAGGATGTCTGCCCCAATGCTCAGATTACCTCCCGCTATGCCATAGGCGTCCTTCACCATCTTGCTGCCCAGTAATGACTTGGGATTGACCGCCACAACCGTTGGTCCACTGCCCTTCAAAGACAGCCCCATATGGCTTGACCACATGGTGAGAGCCAGTTTACTTTGGGCGTACGCCTCGTTGTCGGACAATAAACCTTTGCCAGCTAACGCTTCCGTGTCAACTCTGGACTGGGCTGCAGAAGACAGGTTAACCACTCTCCCCGAGGCGTCCAGCAAAGGAAGGAGCCGTTGTGTCAGAAGATAAGGAGCAATGGTATTGACGGCAAAACGGACATCAAGCCCATCTTTCGTCCGTGTATTGGCGGAAGTGAAAACACCTGCATTATTGATCACAACATCAAGCTTCGTGTGTCGTTCAGCAACCAGTTTAGCCAGGGCTTCAACTTCAGAGAGACTGGACAAATCAGCTACGTAGCTTTCAACACTGCCATCTCCCGGAAGCTCAGAGAGCGTTTCCTCTACGTCTGTCAGCTTGGCCGGATTGCGGCCGTGCAGTAAAACGTGATGGCCTTGTGATACCAGCATTTTTGCTGTCTCAAGCCCTATGCCATCGGTAGCGCCAGTGAGAAGGATGACTTTTTGCACGTTAAAATCCTTCCAGAACAATCTTTCCTATTGACCGACCGGATTCCAGCTCTTCATGGGCGGCTCTCAGGTTCTGGGCATTAATGGTTCCCAGGTTCTTGCCAATGGTGGTCTGAAGGTAACCCTGGTCAACCAGGTCCGATACGCGGTTCAGCAATACACTCTGCTCACTCATGTCTCTGGCCTCAAACATGGAGCGGGCAAACATGAATTCGATGTGCAGCGACAGGCTCTTTGGCTTCAGCTTCATGACATTCAGAGACTCTGGGTCATCAATCATGGCGATCTTACCAAAAGGCGTCAGCAGTTCGGTGTAGCTCTCGAAGTATGAGTCGGTACTGTTGAGACTGGCAACATGCGTCACCTGACCGATACCCAGAGCTTCGATCTGCGGTTGCAGTGGTCTGGTGTGATCCACAACAAAGTCCGCACCCAGTTTCTTCACCCAGGCCTGTGAGCTTTCCCGTGACGCAGTGGCAATAACAGTCGCACCCGTGATGGTTTTGGCAAGCTGGATAAAAATAGAACCCACACCACCAGCCGCACCAACGACCAGGATCACATCATCGGATTTCTCTTTTGAGCCTGGGGATTGCGGCTTTATGGCCAGATGCTCAAACAGCATTTCCCAGGCTGTGATCGCTGTCAGTGGCAGTGCAGCGGCTTCCGCATCGGACAGACTTTTGGGCTTGCTGCCGACAATGCGCTCGTCCACCAGCTGATATTCTGCATTGCTGCCCTGGCGGTTAAGGTCACCGGCGTAGTAGACCACATCACCCGGCTTGAACTGAGTGACCGCTTCTCCTGCTGCAACCACTTCACCCACAGCATCCCAGCCCAGTACCTTTTGGCGGCCTTCCTCGGGAGTGGCTCGCTGGCGAATTTTGTAATCCACAGGATTCACCGCTATGGCTTTCACCCGGACCAGCAGGTCGCGCCCGGTTGCCACAGGTTGGGGTAACTCAATGTCTTGCAAAGACTCTGAATCGGTAATGGGCAGGGACTGTGTATAGCCGATAGCTTTCATGGTCTGTCTCCGGCGGTTCGTGATTAGATGTTTGTCATGGTAGGCCTTGATTAATTTGCGATAAACGCTTTAATAGCTGAAACATTATCAAATAATTTTTGAGAATATGCTGTTAGAAGATCTGCAGGTCGTACTCAAAGTCGCTGAATTTCGCAGCATCACTGCTGCAGCCACCAGCCTGGATATGAGAACGGCCACCGCCAGTGCGGCCGTCAAACGGGTAGAAACTGCACTGGGTGTGGAGTTGTTCATTCGTACTACACGGCACCTGCGGCTTTCCAGCGCGGGTGAAAGATACCTTCCCCAATGTGAGCAGGCGCTGCTAATGCTGGACAAGGCGAGACAGCACATCAGGGGCGATCAGGATATTGTCGAGGGAGAACTTCGTATCGCACTGTCGTCAGACCTGGGCCGCAACCTGGCTGGTCCCTGGCTGGATGAACTGATGCAGACCCACCCGGATATAAGCCTGAGACTGAATATCAGTGACAGCAACATCGACTTCTATCGAGATTCCGTGGATATAGCATTGCGCTATGGCTCGCCCACCGACGCAAACCTCTATGGCTTCAAGATCTGTAATGTCCCGGTACTGCTTTGCGCATCACCTGAATACCTTGATCAAAACGGCACTCCGCAACACCCTCATGACCTGGTGTCTCATAACGGGCTTTTTTATCAGCTGCACGACATCCTTCATGATGTCTGGAAGTTTTCGCATAGTGGCAAAGACTACAAGATCAAGATGAGTGGCAACCGTGCCTCTAATGATGGCGACCTGGTAAGACGCTGGTGTGTCGCCGGTAAAGGCCTGGCCGTTAAATCCTGCCTGGATATGTCCGCAGATTTATTGTCTGGAAATGTTGTGAATGTCATGCCTGAGTTCAAACCCAGTCCTACCGAACTCTGGCTTGTCTGTCCCAGCAGGCAGTCGATTACACCGGCCGTCCGGCTACTAAGGGACACTTTCAGGAAAAAGTGCATCGATATCCTGAAGCAGCTGATCGAACAGCAGGTTGTTGATGAAAGCGTTATATGCTGAATTCTATAACCCATGGTTTATTGCCGTTGTCAGGGGCAGAACCGCTACAGCCCTGAGATACAAGGGCAGCGCTGTAAAGGCTCCTACCAGTCGCCAGGCATGACCGAATGACGGGTTTTAAGACTGCAGGGAAACGACTTCACAGTAGCGGGCAGGCAGGACAGAAAAACAATGGTCTGCCTGAAAAACAGAATTTGTAAAACGTGATACTCGGTGACGGCCAGCTTTGCCATGGCTGCAGCAATAGCGCACATGGCTGTGGAAATAAGCGCCCACAGAATACCCCTGATGTTATTGGATAGATGGAAATTTCTGGCTAACCGGGTCACTGCGAACATATAGCTTTCTCTGCCGTAAAAGTCCACATTTTCAGGGCGACACCTGTAGACAGGTCAATGATCCTTCAGATGCCCTCTTTTGTAGATTTGGAAACAGAAAAGCGGTTCTGCAATGCCGGTTGACCTGTCTACAGGTGAAGGGTTTATCCTTTGTTTATTCAATAAACAGCTGACCAATAAATCCTGCTACTCAGTTAGCAGTGTCAGGCTGTCAGTACCAGCTGAGAATCCGCATAAAAAGCGTTATACATTTCTTCAGAGAGGCAACATGGCTTTAGGTTTTGACTATGGCACTTCAAATTGCTCTGTCGCACATATGGTTGACGGCAATGTTCAGCCTATTCCTCTGGTGAGTGATGAGTGCTATATCCCTTCCACTTTAAGCGCCCCAAGCAGAGAGTCTGTTTCAGAGTTTCTCTACCGCTATATGAATATCCTGCCTGCAGGCGAAACAGGTGAAGGGCTGCTGAGCAGCTCTATCAAATCAAATAAAAATGAGGGCATTCACCTGTTATCCGACGATGTTCGCTTTGGTAAGCAGGCCACTGCCTTATACC
>JBPCXN010000260.1:0-20282 GCA_051008495.1 Endozoicomonas sp.
ACTTGGAACGCTGGCACGGAAGCTCTCGCTCTGGCCCGAAGGGTGGTTCATAAAGCGGCCATCTGACGGCGTTAGACTTGATTGACGTAGAATAACTACGCCTGCACAAGTCTGCCTTGCATATGGCCGCTTTATGAACCACTGAACCCGTCAAACTCATTGAAACCATGTACTAGAATAGGCCAACCTGCCTATTCTCGGTCAGGCTCCTTATTAGCGGGCCGAAACCCGCCCCAAAGCTGAATTGTTGTTTTTGTTCAGGAGTTTTTGACCGGGCGCTGCCAGCCTTCAACATTACGCTGACGGCCACGGGCAACACCGAGCTGCTCGTCAGGAATATCTTTAGTAATGGTGGAGCCGGCACCTGTAGTAGCGCCCGGGCCAATGGTTAACGGAGCTACCAGGGAGCTGTTTGTTCCAATAAAGGCGCCATCCCCGATCACTGTCTTGTGTTTGTTCACACCATCATAGTTGCAGGTCACTGTGCCTGCTCCGACATTCACCTGTTCGCCGATTTCAGCGTCGCCGATATACGTCAGATGATTGACTTTACTGCCGGTGCCAATGTTGGCTTTCTTGATCTCTACGAAGTTGCCGACCCGGGCTTTTTCAGCAAGGTTTGCACCAGGGCGCAGGCGGGCGAAAGGTCCAACTTCGCAGCCAGCTCCAACATCAGCGTCTTCCAGAATGGAATGGGCCTTGATGATTGCGCCTTCGCCGACCCTTGAATTACGAATCACACAGCCCGGCTCGATCACCACGTTATCGGCGATTTCGACATCGCCTTCGAGAATAACGTTAACATCCAGCAGGATGTCCCTGCCGGTTTTAATATCACCACGGATATCCAGGCGGGCCGGATCAATAATGGTGACACCGCTGGTCATCAGGGCTGTGGCCAGTTGCTTCTGGAAGGCTCGCTCAAGCTCGGTTAATTGAATACGGCTGTTGACACCTTCAACCTCTGTCGCTTTCTGAGGCTGGACGTGTACGACAGGGGTTCCCTCGGAAACGGCTTTTGATACGACGTCGGTCAGATAATATTCTTTCTGGGCATTGTCATTGCCCAGGCCCATTACCCAGTTTTCCAGCTTGTCACCGGGAATGGCCATGATGCCGGTGTTCACTTCATTGATCGCCAGCTGTTCCGGTGTGGAGTCCTTGTCCTCGACGATAGCCTGAACATTGCCGAAACCGTCGCGAACGATACGGCCATAACCGGAAGGGTTGGCCAGGTTGATGGTCAGGAGACCCAGGCGTTCGCCATTACTGGCTGCCAGCAGGGATTGCAGGGTGGAGGCATGGATCAGGGGAACATCGCCATAAAGAACCAGGACAACGTCTGCACCCTTGCAGCCGGAAACAGCCTGCTGGACAGCATGCCCGGTGCCAAGCTGCTCGGTTTGCTCTACCCAGTTCAGGTTGTAATGCCCCAGGGCGCTTTTGACTTTTTCCGCACCGTGGCCAATCACTACGTGGATTTCGCCCTGGCCAATGACTTTCTGGGTCTGCAAAGCGCCGAGGATGACATGTTCAAGCATCGGTTTGCCGGCGATGGGGTGCAGGACTTTGGGCAGGCTGGACTTCATGCGGCTGCCCTGTCCGGCAGCGAGGATGACGATATCGGCTCTCATGGAGTAATCCCGGGAATACTTTTCTATATTTCGCCTGCTGACTCGAAAACAAAAGCATCGGCACCAGGGTGATTACTGGGGCGCTCTTCTCCGGAAAACAGCATTGGAGGAGGTGGGTCAGCGAGGTCTGAATGTGTTGTCATGCCACTAATTGTCAGAAACATTACTGACAGCTATTGACGGTATATAATCGAGCTTATCTTATAGCAGTTGAAAAACAATAGTGTTTGTCATTGGAAAATTGACAATATGAACCTCGATATACTCGAACAGCTCGGACTCAGCCAGCGGGAGATCAGCATCTACCTCGCTCTGCTGAAGCTTGGAACAGCCTCAATCCGTGACATTGCCACCCAGGCCGATATCAACCGCGGCACCACCTATGAAACCCTGAAGGACTTGGCGCGCAAGGGCATTGTCAGCTATTTCCCCAAGGGCAAGCGGCGGGTATTTTGTGCCGAACCGCCTGAGAAACTGCTGGATCTCGCCGAGGAAAAACGGCAGTCCCTGGAGCAGGGGATTGAAGAGATGAAGCTCCGGCTGATCCCACAGCTGAACCATCTTAAACCGGAATTCAGTACCGGCAATGTTCGATTTTATGAAGGTGACAGTGGTATAGAGTTTGTGCTGCGGGATATTCTCAATACGGTTGCACGACAGAAAGACAAAAGCTATTCAGTGTTTTCCTCGAAGCCGATCCGTCATCACCTGTACCGGCCGTTTCCCAACTACACCCAGCAGCGTATCCGCATGAACATCAATGTGCGGGTTATCGCCATTGGTGCGGGAGGCGAGGACGCCGAGCTTTCCCAGCGCAAATGGATAGACGCCAAGGGCAGGATAGACGCCAGCTACATTGCCATTTACCCGCCAAAGGTGGCGATGATCTCCCTGGCTTCCCGGGATTACCCGGTGGCCGTGGTCATGGATTCCCAGGAAATCGCCAGCACCCAGCAGATTATTTTCGATACGCTCTGGAACACTCTCTGACTGAATCTGGGTAGTGAGGGGCAATACCATTGCCCCTCCAGTTATTGGATTCCCTCCCCCAGTAGTAGCGCTGCATATTTATGCATTTATATTCAGCAGGGTGTGCACGTTTACATCGCTCTAATGACATTGCTGCCTGGTCTTGGTTTGGACTGAACATGTTGAGGTCAAACCTAGCTAGCGGTGTCTTGTGGTTGTTAACCCATGCTCACAGTCTGTGGGCCAAGCCTGTTGATATCTGGAGGTCTAAGCAAACCCATATTTTCATTAGAATTAATATTCATATATTAAGAATAATTATTGATTAGTAAGCTGTCTTTACTGCATAATCAGTCCATAACGAACTGCCGCCTATATCCGGCAGAGAATTTTGGGGAAAAGGGGCTTGTTATGAAGCAGTTTGCAGCCTTGAGAAGTAGTGAAGCGCCAGGACTGACCACTTGGCTGACGTTTTTAATTCCATCCCTGCTGGGTATTCTTCTGTTTGTCACACCCATCAGCAGTGGCGGGCAGGTAACCATTCCAATCGCTCTGCTGGCCGGTGCCCTGAAGTCAGCCATTGGCTTTCACATGGCCGCTATTATCACCGGCATAGTGACTTTCACAGGAGTCATGACTCTGGCCACCAAACTGTTCAGCCCGGGTTTTATCACCAGGCGCCCATTTCTGGCAGGTCTGTTTGATATCAGTCCCCTTTGGTGCGTCGTGCGTCTGGCAGGCATGGTGTTTATCCTGCTGAGCTTCTTCGAGGTCGGACCTGGGGCGATATGGTCCGAAGACACTGGTGGTATGGTTCTGCATGACTTGCTGCCAACCCTGTTTTCCGTCTTTATCTTTGCCGGACTGTTGCTGCCCCTGTTAATGAGTTTTGGCCTGCTTGAATTGCTTGGAACCCTTATGACCCGGGTCATGCGGCCGGTTTTTGGCCTTCCTGGCAGGTCCTCCATTGACTGTATGGCTTCCTGGCTCGGTGATGGCAGCGTCGGCATCCTGATGACCAGCAAACAGTATGAGGCCTCTCATTACACCCAGCGGGAAGCCGCTGTCATTGGCACAACATTCTCAGCCGTGTCTATCACTTTCTCCCTGGTGGTCATTGCACAGGTTGGCCTGGAGCATATGTTTGTGCCTTTTTACCTGACCGTCTGCCTGGCTGGTGTAGTCGCTGCGATCATCGTTCCCAAGTTACCCCCTCTGTCCAACAAGAAAGACCTTCTGATTACGGGTGAAGTCAGGGAAAACGATCTGGAGATCATTCCTGAAGGCCGTGGCGCTCTCTCCTGGGGTTTAGAAAAAGCGCTGACCAAGGCGTCAACGATTCAACAGCCTTCCCATGTATTGCTGGATGGTCTGAAGAATGCCATCGATATGGTGTTCGGTGTACTGCCAGTGGTCATGGGTATCGGCACCATTGCCCTGGTCATTGCTGAATACACGCCTGTTTTCAACTACTTGGGCATGCCCTTTGTGCCGCTGCTGGAGCTGCTGCAGATCCCCCATGCAGAAGCTGCTTCAACAACCATGGTAGTAGGCTTTGCCGATATGTTCGTGCCTTCTATCCTGGCAGCGTCTATCGACAGTGAACTGACCCGGTTTGTTATTGCCGCCCTGTCCCTGACCCAGCTGATCTATCTCTCTGAGGTCGGGGCGCTGCTTCTGGGCAGCAAGGTGCCGGTCTCCATTGTTGAGCTGTTCGTGATTTTCCTGCTGAGAACCCTGGTGACTCTGCCGGTTATTGCAGGCATGGCGCACCTGCTCTTCTGATCTTTCTGGAATAATTAGCTGCTGACAAAACCCCGGCATGCCGGGGTTTTGTCATTTCGGACAGGAATCTTTACGTAAGGCTGAATTACAGGCGAATTGCCGTGCAATTATTTTGAATGCCTTCGGTGTTCAACCACTATATTTATTCCGAATAGTAGTTAGCTGTCTATTTAGTGTACTGATAAGTGCAGAAATAGTGCGCTCCCTGATCGAAATTGATCGGAAAATAACCATCCCGTCGTCTTTACCAAATCTATAAATTCAGCGCACCAACACTGACACTCCACATCGGGAACTGGCAATCCATGAAACTGCTGCGTAACGCTACCATCGCTCTTGCTACCCTGACGGCTGCTGCGACAGCCAGCGCTGATTACCTGTACGGCTTCGGGAACGTCAGTATCAGTCGACTGGACTGGACCAACAGCACTGAAAAGAAAACCGAGCATAAAGATTTCACCTACCTGGAGCTGGAAGGTGGCGCAGGTTTCACCTGGGGTGAAGTGTACGGTTTCATTGACCTGGAAAACCCAACCAAGAGCAACCGTGACGGTCGTCGTATAGCCATGAAGGGCAACACCCGGATCAACCTGGGTGATTCTGGCTTCAATGTCTTTGCACAGATCTATGACCTGAGCACCCACGGCTTCAATGAGCAGAATCGTTACCTGGGCTTTGGCTACAACTTCACAGGCGACAACTACTTCTTCAAACCATTCCTGACCGTGCACAACGCTCAGACCACTTACTTCAGTGGCAACAATGGTTACATGCTGGGCTGGGTAGCCGGCTACGACTTTAAAGCGCTGGGTGAAGACTTCATGGTCACTAACTGGCACGAAATTGAGTTCGATCGTGATTCCGACTACCTCCGCAGTGCAAGCGGTAATGCCAAGAAAACCGGTATGAACGGTGGCGCAGCCCTGTGGTGGAACGCTACTGAGAGTATTACTGCCGGTATCCAGTACCGTTATGCAGATAACAAGCTGGGCAATGCCACCTACCAGGACGGCATGATCTATACCCTGAAGTACAACTTCTGATCCTGCTTATTAAAAGGCCTGGTGAAAAGACCAGGCCTTTTATTGCAAATCCATCGTATTTCAGCCAGCCGCTATACTGCCCAGTTAGTTTTCGAACTGTTTTCTGTGCTTCAGAACAGGTAACTAGCTGTGTCCCGGTACAAGCTGTCTCTCTTGTCTCTGGCCGCTTCTCTGGCCTCTCTTCCCGGTGTTTCCTTCAGTGCTTTCGACACAGCTACGCCTTTTATAGACGACACAAAGCTGGGCGGGAAGCTGCGAACGGTCTACTACAACGTAGAAGACACTTACGACAAGGATCAGGGTAGGAAACCTTACCGGGCGGGTGCCTGGACCGGCGCAGCCCAGGTCAACCTGCAGTCAGGTTACTTTGAGGAGATCCTGGCGGTAGGGGCATCCGTCTATGGTGTCGCCAAGTTAAGTTATGACAGCGATAAATTTAAAGACTCTTACCAGTTGTTAAAAGGGGATGGAGATAAGGAAAAAGGGTTCTCCAAGCTCGGACAGGTCTGGATCGATCTGAAATTTGGCCAGGAAAAGGCAGTTTTCAACGGCCATGCCAAGATCGGACGGCAGTCGCTGTATGCCGGCCTGATTTCCAGCTCCGGTTCCCGTTCTGTGCCGAGCACCTGGCAGGGTGTCAACTTTGAAGCCAGTCTGTACCAGATCAACTTCAAAGTGGCTTATGTCGACAAGATGTCGCTACGGAACGAAGACGAATTTAATGACCTGACAAACTTCGAGAATAAGAAGATTGATTACATTATTGGTGGTGAGGTCGGCCATACATTTTCCCTGTCTAATGACCAGACGTTGAAGCTCAAGTATCGCAATGCTTTTTCCAAGGATTTCCTCCAGGCTCACAACGGAGATATCAGCTGGTCCATCCCTCTGGCGGAAAAAACCAGGCTAACACTTGGCGGGATGCTGTATTACACAAAAGAAAATGGCAATTTGTGGACAGGTGATGTCTGGGGCAAAAAGTCGTTCGACAAGGATGCCACTGCAGGGAACCTGAACGCTACGCTCGATGTGGGCGGGTGGAGTTTCGAAGCTGCAGTGTCTACCTTCAAGGCCGAAGCCAAAACGGCTATGCTCAAAGAAGGCAAGAGCTATGCAGCGCCTGCCGTGTATTACTATGACCTGGGCAAGAATACCCACGGTATCTGGGGAGTGCCTACCAGCGGTTTTGCCGAAGACATGCTCTATGATGGTGAAACGGCCTGGAAGCTGGGTTTCTCTTATGATTTTACTACCCTGGGGGCCAAAGGTCTTCAGCTTGGCTACGCCTACCATTATGGTACTGGCATGAAGGTCACCGACAGGAACGGCGACAAAAAGAAGGTGTCAGAGTATGAACATGATGTATTCATAAAGTACGCTTTTCCCGAGGAAATCCTTAAGGGGCTGGAGTTCAAGCTGAAGTACGGTATGTACAGGAACGACAAGGAGCTGCGTGAAGCCATCAGTAAGGAAGAGAGCGACCTGCGGGTCTGGCTGGATTACAACTTTACGCTTCTTTGATGACATAGAGTTCACCTACCAACGCATTCCCATACCCTGAATGGGAATGCGTATGGCAACGAAGTTATATTCCATTGAACATTAGGTTGAGTGGGAATTGCGACTCAAAGCAGCCATGAGCGGGAAATGCAGTTCACACAGAAGCATGAAATGATAGAGCCGCATTTTCATAATAAATCGTTCATTGGGAGCAGTAGAGGCTGTTGGAGTCTCCCGCTATTTCCAAACCGTTAGACAGACACTTTTGAGGTTCATGGAGGGCCAGGTGGTGTGCAGCAGAGTCACCTTTGATATCGACACGAGTGATCAGCAGATTGTGCAGCATGTCAAAGCCAACAAACTGATGCCCTTTGGGAAGCTTATCCTGCCAGACTGAAGGTGATGTCTTATCAGTACAGAGATAAAACCCGGAGTTTCGAAAGTGCATGCCTCCATTTATCTGATGGGGGTGCAGTGAAGTGGCAATAAAGGTATAGCTGCCTCCGATGCTGCTGCAAGCGGAATGCTCTTTAGGGAGGTGGTTAATATTGTACCCTCCGAGAAGCCTGCCAATGCCCAGATAATACTGAATCATGGCAGCATAGGTACTACGGCAAATCAACTGGCCGTTGTAGTTAACCAGCCCCTGGTTTGCATCACATACTTCGAAAGAAGGCATCAGTGTCTTAACCTTCTTTTTATTCACGGATTCACATTCAGTCTCTATCAGGCCTGAATCTCGTGTCAGATAGGTCTTCTTCAGATCGCAGGTGTTGGGAAGGTCGCTGGCATGATTGAGAGCAGGGTGCTGCCAGTTTAGAAAGGGCACCCAGCTCAAAGGGTTGTACCAGATACCTTCGCTTTCAGCATGACTCAGCTTAAGACGAGATATAAACACTGATGCTTTGATTCGTTGACCGGGCTTCAGAACCAGCTTGTCTTCAGCCAGCTGTATATCAAAGCCGATGTCTACAAAATGACAGGCATCCTCAAGGCTGGACTCTCCATGGTAAAGAGTGACTTTATCTCCGGAAACCGTGACGTGCAGTTTCTTGACGTCCAGACCTCTTTCTTTTCTCAGCTTGTGCTCATGCTGATAAGTTCCGGGTGGAAGCTGCGTGTTATCAGTCAGGCAATCGGTGCTGGAAAAAGCTGAATGGGCAACCAGAAAGGCAGAGCCAAGGAGCAGCAGCTTGATGGTAAGGAGTTTCATCTGAGTGCCTTTTTGGAGAAAGCTCTCAAGTATAGTTGTCAGGAATGCCGGATCAGTCGGGAGACTCGGGAAGGTGTGAATAAGTCCTGTGAGAGCTCTGCAAAGCATAAAGCCGGCAGGTGCAAGGCGCAGTTTGCGGTTAATGGCCTTAGTCCGTAACAAAAACTGGAACGCTGCAGATGCCGGCTTTATGTCTTGCCCTTCGGGCGGGACGCGCAGGCTCCTAGCCCGGCATTATTTTCAATCCGGAGTCTATTTGCGTACAACTTCACCCTTAGGCTCAAAATCCCTGAACTTCAAAGGGGAGTGCTTTCTGATGTACTCCTTAAGAGCGACAGCGTCTGTATAACCAGTGTCAACATAGGAAGGACGCTCATCAATCTCTGGCCATCTGTCGCCGCCGCCTGCTGAGAAAGCATTCACCGCCAGCCGATAGGTTTTGTCGTTTTTCACGGGTTTGCCGCCGACCTCCAGTTTCACCAGTTTGTCGCCTTCCATGACCAGCCTGACACCGGCGAAATGGGCAAAGCCTCCTCCTGACTCAATGCCAGCAAGGTCCTCAACATAGTGTTTGAGATCCCGGCCAGACATTTCCACATAACTGATCATATTGCCGAAGGGCTGCACTTCAAGAATATTCTTTTCAGTAATCGCACCGGCGGGCAGGCCAGTTCGTATGCCGCCACCGTTGATTACCGCCAGATCAGCATTGGCTTTTTCCATTTGCGCCCTGGCCAGCAGGCTACCTATGGCGGTAGGACGGGAGCGGACAGTATTGCGGTCGCCGGGCATGGTCTTGTCCAGCTCTCCGGCTTTTTTCATCAGCAGTTTCGCGGCTTTTTCCTGGTAGGGCTTCAGAGCCGCCAGAACAACAGGATCTTCAGGAATTTCCTCTTCCCGGGTCACCCACTGAGTCTTGCCATCGATGACCCTTTCATCTTTCAGGTTGACCGGAATCAGGCGGTAATTGATCATTTTCAGCACGCCTTTGCGGTTGCCCTGGTCATCGAAGTCATTCACGTAGTAATACTTGAAGTCAGCCCGGCCAACATACTTGCCCCATTCCTTAGCCTGGAGAATGTAGGTGCTGTTCTGGATATCCGGCCGTAACAGTTTATTTTGTGAATGACCGCCGACAATGATATCAATGCCATCAACATCTCTGGCCAGCGTGACATCTCCCGGCGCATTGGATCCATAATTGGCGTTGGGATAGTGGCCGATATGGGTCAGGGCAATCACAATGTCCGCCTTGTCGTCCTTGATCATCCTGGGGATCCACTCATTGGCGGTGGCTACGGCATCCTCGAAGAGGATGTTTTCCACGTTATCCTTCAGGGCCAGGTTGGCGGTATCCTCCGTAGTCAGTCCCAGAATGCCAACCCTGACATCATCAAGCTGCATCATCAGCCTGGGCTTGAACAGTCTCTTGCCGGAATCCCTGTAGGCAATATTGGCTGCAAGGAAAGGAAAGTCCGCCCACTGTTCCTGCTGCAGTAGAACGCTTAGCGGATTATCAAACTCATGGTTACCGATGCACATGGCGTCGTAGCCAATCAGGTTCATGCCGATGAAATCCGGTTTGGCCTCCTGGATATCGGATTCCGGTACACCGGTATTGATGTCGCCGGCAGAGAGCAGCAGGACATGCCCGCCTTCATCCTGAACTTCACTGCGGATCCGGTCGATCAGGGTTTTGCGTGCGGCCATACCTTTCTCTCCGTGTCGGTTACGCCAGAACCTGCCGTGATTGTCGTTGGTATGCAGGACGGTGAACTCCAGGGTTTTAAGTTTGGAAAAAGGCGTGATCTCTTTATTGCCGGCACAGCCAGTGATCAGCAAAATCAGGGGGACAAGCAACAGGAATCGCAGGTGTGAGAAATGCATGGTCCGATACTCGCACGTTTGAAAGTGGCGGCATCATACAGAGAGGTACGGGAATTCTGAACGTGTAGGACCCTGGTCGTTTAGATGATTTATGAATGAAAGGTTGTCGCCATGATTCATGTCGATATATGAATTCAAGCAGAATGATAGACTGCGTTATCTTCACAGCAACCCCTTTTCCCAAGAGCAGTAAAGAGAATGATCCGATTTGCAGTCATTGGCACCAACTGGATTTCTGAATCCTTTATAGAGGCCGCACATCAGAGTGACAAAATGCAGCTGTGTGCTGTTTATTCGAGGAACCTGGAAAATGCCAGAACCTTTGCTGCACGATACGATGTGAGCCTGTTTTTTGATGATCTGTCTCTGCTGGCAGCATCCGATGCCTTTGACGCGGTTTATATCGCCAGCCCCAATTCGCTGCATTGCCAGCAGTCCATCCTGATGCTGGAGAGTGGCAAACATGTTGTCTGCGAAAAGCCCCTGGGCTCAAATATTGCTGAAGTCGAGAAAATGTATGAAACCGCTCGCCGGCACGACCATGTGCTGTTTGAGGCCTACAAGTCTGCGTACATTCCCTCTTTCAAACAGGTCAAGGCCAGCCTGCCCGAACTGGGCCGGGTTCATAAGGCCAGTCTGCATTTCTGCCAGTATTCTTCCCGTTATCAGAAATACCTGAATGGTGAGAACCCCAATACCTTCAATTCGAAGTTTTCCAACGGCTCCATTATGGATATCGGTTACTACTGTGTAGCAGCTGCCGTTGAACTGTTTGGTGAGCCGACTGGTATTCAGGCCAGTGCCAAATTGCTGGAATCGGGTGTCGATGGTCATGGCAGTGTCATTCTGGACTATCCCGGGTTTGAAGCCGTGATCAGTCATTCGAAGGTTTCAGGCTCAAACATTCCCAACGAAATTCAGGGTGAAGAGGGCAGTCTGGTTATCGATAAAATTTCCGGGTGCAGAAAGGTCGTAATGCACAAGCGTGATGGTTCCACTCGTGACATCAGCCGGGAGTCTAATGATAACAACATGATCTATGAAGCCCGGGAATTCGCGAGGCAGATTGCTGATGGCGCAATGGATGAGCAGGCCGTTGCCCGCTCAGTAGCTATTGCGAGAGTAATTACCGAAATTCGCCGTCAGACGGGTGTTGTGTTTCCTGCGGATTAAAATAACGCCAGGCCTTGCAAGGCAACAGGACAGTTTAACTATGAATTTAGGACGCGGGCTGTGTCACAGTTATGATCCCTGACCTGCTGCCGCCTAATGACACTATCCGCCAGGAAAGTCATTACACCCTGAAGTCTCTTGATGAGGTTCGGCCGCTGTTTCACTAGTAGATGGGTTTAACGGGTTTGATCTGTAGGTCGGATTAGAATTGAAAATTCGTAATCCGACATGGATCACCGCTAAAGTGCTGACCTCCAGGGCTTCTAACGGCATGTCGGATTGATCTACGTAAACTATGGCGGCTTTTAATGAGCAAGATGGCGATTATAGGCCTGAATTGAAGCCTGAATAGACTCTTCCAGCCCTGCCATTACTGAACCGGAGTCGGGACCTAACGCTCTCATTTCCAGCATTGTGCCTTTCTCAAGACCTAAGCTCAGAAGGTTAACGTAGCTCTTGGCATTAACAAATTTGCTGCGTTTGGTGACATTCCGGAACTCAACCCTTGAGGTGAACTTCTTCATGTCTGTGACAAAGCGTTTGGCGTAGTGCCTGGCAATTTCACTGTTGGTTTCAATAGCGAACCGATGATGGACATACTCTTTGGCAACGTTTGGCAGGGTATCACCTTTCAGGGCTGAGTAAATTTGCAGAAAATCTGCCTGTGAGATTCTTTCCGTCAAGAGGGGATCGGCACTCCACTCTTTCAGCCTCTGCAAGACCGGCAAATGATCCTCGCTGTCGTCAGCTACCGAGATTGTCACATACAGGCTGACTTTGTGATTGCTGAAGAGTGTTGGCTCTTTGCATGATATAGCCGCTATACCTGTTTCCCTTGCTCGGAAAATCTGGTTCAGCACTATGTGCTTCCCAATCAGGCTTTGTTCAACCTCCCGCTGGGGGCTGTCATTCAGGTAGCCCTCAAAGCGCAGCATTGACCTGCCCAATGCCATCAAGACCTGAGAGTTACTGATTGTTGGATGATGGCAGATCAGTTTTTCAGAATAAACAGGCTTTTTTACGGCTTTCAGCTCTTCCGGCATGACTGGAGTACTCCTTTAGGTTTGGATCTTTTATTGTCAGTAAGTGAATATTATTTTTGTTTATATATTGTCACGAACCGGTGCAAAAAGTTTTGTCTCAGATCATATTGCCAATTAGTTAGCCTTTCTAATAAAATGCCCCGCTATGAAAGTTGAACAATCGTTGATGGTTCTGGAGCGCTATATCAATCGCCGGTGGCGGGAGCTGCCCGGAGATGCCTGTAGCCTCAGCTATGTGGAATACGACTACCTGGAAACCCTTGGGGAGAAAGGAGCGATGCGTCTGTCTGATCTTGCAGAACAGATGCGGGTCAGTAAGCCAACCGCCAGCAATATGGTGGGACGCCTGGAGCACAAAGGCCTGGTTTCCAGGCATTCCTGTCCAGAAGATGGCCGTGCAGTGAGCCTGGTTCTGAGTCCCAAGGGACAGGAACTTCTGGATATTGATCGTAAATTCTACAGCCAGCTGATTGGTGAATTGTTACAGGGTATATCGTCAGAAGACCAGAGCAGTCTTGAAGAGTTGCTTACCCGGATGGTTACCCAGACCTCTGGCAGGTAGCGTTTTTATTTGAGCTATTAGTTAGTTCTTCTAACAAAATAGAAAAACTAACACTGTATTTTTAGAAAGCAGAGGAATTTATGTCAGTTGTAGGGACTGAAAAAAAACAATCCCAAAGTATTCAGCGACAGTTCTGGAGCTATGTACTGCCAACCGTAGGAGCCATGCTGGTCAGTGGGCTGTACCAGGTGGTGGATGGCATATTCATAGGCCGTTATATCGGTGCGGAGGGGCTTGCAGGTGTTAACCTGACCTGGCCCATCATTGGTACATTGTACGGCATTGGTATGATGGTGGGGGTTGGCTCCGGCGCCATCAGCTCTCTGTCACGGGGAGAAAGTGATCTGGAGCAGGCCAGGCAGTCGCTTGGCAACGGCTTCAGTCTGCTGGGAGTATTCGGGCTTCTTGGGACTTTGTTGCTGCTGCTGACGGGCCCCTGGTTGCTGGCGCTTCAGGATGCTGGTGGTAACGCCATGATGCATGCCAGTGATTACTTATGGATAGTGAGTATCGGGACGCCCGTGGCAATGGGAAGTCTGGCTCTGCCGTTCATGGTACGAAATGATCAGGCCCCGACTGTCGCGACCTGGCTGATTGTTGTCGGTGCTGTAGCCAATATCCTGCTAAATGCTGTCTTCATCGTTATGCTGGGCTGGGGGCTGAGCGGGGCTGCAATAGGTACAACCCTGTCACAGGCTTTGGTGGTTGGCCTGGGAGGGATGTACTTCTTTTCCACAAGAGCCAATACCCGTCTGTCACTCAAGGATCTGCTGCCCGACTGGTCATTAAGTGTCAAAACCTGTTCCATAGGCCTGTCCAGCCTGCTGATGTACGCTTATTTCAGCTTCATCGTCGCTGTGCATAACTATCTTTTCATGCAATATGGTGATGCCACTACCATCGGCGCTTTTGCTATTGTGGGCTACATTGCCACGCTATATTACATGTTTGCCGAAGGGGTTGCCTCGGGTGCTCAGCCTCTGATCAGCTATTACTATGGCGCACGGGACCTGACCCGCATGAAGAAATTCGTCAGCCTGATGCTTTGGGTGGCCGTGGGTTCAGGTGTTCTGTCAGTACTGTTCGTCAATCTGTTTGCAGAACCCATTATCAATGTCTTCAACTCAGAAGACCCGGCGCTGTTTTCTGCCACCATGCTGGGATTGCGATTGCATCTGATGGCCCTGTTTCTTGATGGCCTGATCTTTTCTGTCGGTGTTTTCTTTCAGTCACTGGGACTGGGGCGAAAAGCAACTTTCGTGACCATGGCCAATATGATGGTACAACTGCCTTTCCTGATCGTGCTGCCAAAAATGATCGGGATTAACGGTGTCTGGCTATCAGTTCCACTTTCCAATATTGCCTTGTCAATGGTTGTGCTCTGGATGCTTTGGGGAGAATGGAAGAAACTGTCATCTCAGGTAAATACGGGACCCAACGCTCTGGAGTGCAGTATTCAAGCCTGATTGCAGCGGTGCGTGACAATGAAGCTTACCAGATTGAGGTTGTTGCAAAGGCCGCTTTCAGGCAGTTCGTCAGCCTTTGGAAATAGAAAGGGTCAGGAAATTCCCTGACCCTTTCTATGTTCAGAGGCTGTTATTCTACAGTGACGCTCTTGGCCAGATTTCTTGGCTGATCCACATCGGTGCCTTTAATAACTGCCACATGGTAGGAGAGCAACTGCATGGGTATGGTGTACAGGATTGGTGCAATAACTTCCGGTACATCCTTTACTGGTAATACCTTCACACCGTCGTCTGCAGCCAGTCGTGCATGACGATCAGCGAAAACGTAGAGCTGACCACCACGGGCACGCACTTCTTCCATGTTGGACTTCAGCTTTTCCAGCAGGTCGTTCTTGGGAGCTACCACCACAACTGGCATGTCATCATCGATCAAAGCCAGCGGACCGTGTTTCAATTCACCAGCAGCGTAGGCTTCAGCATGGATATAGGAAATCTCCTTGAGCTTCAGCGCTCCCTCCATGGCGATCGGGTATTGTGTTCCGCGACCCAGGAACAGAGTGTGGTGTTTGTCGGCAAAGTCCTTGGCCAGCTCTTCGATCTCGTTACCCAGTTCCAGGGTTTCTTTGATCGCCTGAGGCAGTTCCCGCAGTGCCTTGACAATCTCTGCTTCCTTCTCGGCACTCATGCCGTTCTGTCTGGCAATCGTTGTTACCAGCATCAGCAGTGCTGCCAGCTGGGTGGTAAATGCCTTGGTGGAAGCCACACCTATCTCTGCACCGGCACGGGTCATCAGTGAGATGTCAGATTCGCGCACCATGGATGAACCAGGCACGTTACAGATACTGAGGGTAGCCATATAGCCCAGCTCTTTTGCCTTTCTCAGGGCAGCCAGGGTATCGGCCGTTTCACCGGACTGAGACAGCGTCACGAACAGGCAGTTTTCCGGAACAAAGAACTTTGAATAGCGGAACTCTGAAGCAATCTCGACCCGGCAGGGAATATTTGCCAGTTCTTCAAACCAGTAACGGGTGACCAGAGCGGAATTGTAGCTGGTGCCACAGGCAACGATCTGAACTGCCCTGGTTTTTTTCAGCAGTTCCTTGCCAGTCTGGCCGATGATGTCCAGGTTCAGCTTGTTGTCGCCAAGGCGACCTTCCAGACTGTTGGCGACAGCATCGGGCTGCTCATAGATCTCCTTGAGCATATAGTGGCGATAGGGACCTTTGTCTCCGGCATCGTGCTCGACATCACTCTCCTTGATTTCACGTGCAACAGGCTGACCATTGCAGTCCAGAATAGAGACAGACTTTCGTGTCACTTCCGCCACGTCGCCTTCTTCGAGGTACATGAAGCGGCGGGTTACCGGGAACAGAGCGAGTTGGTCGGAGGCAATGAAGTGTTCGTCCAGGCCGACACCAATCACCAGTGGACTGCCGGATCGAGCTACGATCAGGCGGCTGCTGTCGCGTCGATCCATAACCACCATGCCGTAAGCGCCTTTCAGCTTTTTCACAACAGCCTGAACAGCTTCCAGCAGGGATTCCGTTGTTTGCAGTTCCAGATTGACCAGGTGTGGAATGACTTCGGTATCTGTGTCAGAAGAGAAGGTGTAGCCTTTCTCCTGCAGGAAGACGCGCAGCTCTTCATGGTTTTCGATGATGCCGTTATGCACGACAGCAATGTTCTCACCAGAAACGTGTGGATGAGCATTGCGCTCATTGGGTTCACCATGGGTTGCCCAGCGAGTGTGCGCTATACCAGTGAAACCAGGAGCCGGTGTCTCGTTAATAGCGTCAGCCAGTTCCGACACTTTTCCGGTACGTCGCACCCTCTGCAGCTGGCTTTCTGGATCCAGAATCGCCACGCCAGCAGAGTCATAACCACGGTATTCGAGACGGCGAAGCCCTTCCAGAAGAATAGGGGATACATCTCTCTGCGCTACAGCGCCAACAATGCCACACATGTTTTTTCCTTGAATGCTGTATTGAGGAGCCGCCGCAGCTGCTCCTTCAGTATGTATGCGGAAACAGGGCTGCAAACTTTATGGGTCGCCTGTTTACCGGAAACCGGTTTCGCCCGACAAATAAAAAAGTGTCGTATAAAAGTGCAGGTTAGACACTGCCGGATTTAGAAAAAACCGGAATGATGGAATCGTCCTGATGCAGGAAATTTCTTTGTCAGGAAAAGCTATGACAGTCATCAATAGGATGTCGGCAAGGTTAGCGCATATTTTTTTAAACTCAATATCTATTGTCATTTAAAAATTGACAAACGACTGACCCTCGATGGTGGTAGCCCACAATTGCTGTGCGGTTCAGTGCTGTGATAGCTTGCCAGTTTTACTAGCCCGGAAAATTCATAAAGCCGCTTTATTGGGGCTAAAGAGCACAGAATTACTGCGGTGTAAGTATTTTGATGTGTACGAAGATAAACGAACATCGCTCGTCGGCTTCTCGCTAGCTCTTTTCCCGCCATGACAGCACTTTGTCGGCGCTGTCTAGAACTCATCAAGAGTATGCAATAAGCATGAATATGCCGACAAAGTGTGTCAGCCGAAAAAATAGCAGAGCGAGAAACTCGACACTTTATGAAATTTCCGGGCTGACAATGGCAGGAGGATTTTGATGATTGCAGTAACCACGAACCGGGCACAGACAAGCCAGCGTTAATTAACGTTTTGGTAGCCCGGTTGTATAGAGAAGCGGAGCCTGTGCTCCGAACACTATTACATGCAAAGCGTAATATGGATTACGCAGGGTTACATTTAGAATGACAAACTCACTGACTTTACCTCGACTGGGTTGGAAACCTTTTTTTCAGCAGCAGCTGACCCTGGAAGATTGGGAGCAGTGTCGTATAGCCAGAATTGTGGAACATCATCGTTCCGAATACCTGCTGATGACCGAACAGGGCCCTGAAACTCTATCGGTGGCAGCGAACCTGCCTGCAATGACTGTAGGTGACTGGCTTCTTATTGATCATGACGGGCGGTTTCAGCGACTGCTTGACCGGTTCTCAGAGTTTAGCCGTAAAGCGCCCGGCACAAAGCTGGACGTTCAGATGATCGGCGCTAACATCGACACGGTGTTTGTCGTCTGTTCCCTGAACCAGAACTTCAATCTAAGCCGTATAGAACGCTACCTCTCGCTGGTCAATGAAGCGGAAGCTGAACCAGTAGTGGTGCTTACCAAGGCGGATTGCTGTGATGATCCAGGGACTCATGTCGAACAGGTACGAAAGCTTGACCCGATGTTGATGGTAGAAGCCGTGAACGGGCTGGACAGAGAAAGTGTTTCGGCTCTGGAACCCTGGTGTCGTGAAGGGCAGACAATTGCTTTCATGGGGTCATCGGGTGTTGGTAAGTCGACCCTGATCAACACCTTGTCCGGAACAGCGGAGGTTCTTACCGGAGGGGTTCGTGAAGCCGACAGCAAAGGTCGTCACACAACAACAGCACGTTCCATGCATCTTATGGCAGCAGGAGGGTTGTTGCTGGACACGCCGGGTATGCGTGAACTGCAGCTGGCGGACTGTGAGAGCGGTGTTGAAGCCACGTTCAGTGATATTCGCGAATTGTCTGACCAATGTCGTTTCTTTGACTGCCAGCACCAGGGCGAGCCAGGCTGTGCAGTGGCTGAAGCCCTTGAAGATGGCCGCCTGGATCAACGTCGGCTGGACAATTACCAGAAGCTGATGAGAGAGCAGGCGTTGAACGCTGCCAGTCTGGCCGAAAGGCGTGCCAGCGACAGGGATTTAAGCCGTCTTTATCGCTCAGTGCAGTCCGCGTCACGACAGAAGAAGAAGGGCTGGTAATAAACTCCCCTCCTCGCATTCTCAGACTGACTTTAACCGTTTGACCGGGTTGGGCCCCATGGCCCAACCCTGTTTCTTACTGTTCAGGCAGACTTCATTGTTTTTCTCTGCTGGTCTCCTATGTTGAGAACTAAGGGTAGTGGCATTCCAGAATTTACCCTTTCGCCGTCATTCCCGCGGAGGCGGGAATCCACCACGGACAGTGGATCTCCGCCTACGCGGAGATGACGATGGGATAGACTTGAGCGCCACAGGACTTATTCGCACCCTCCCTAAGCAGTTAAGGAGAATGATAAATGGCTTTTCATTCCTGGCCGGTTTTGCTTATGGTGTTTTTGTATTTCGCCGGTCCTACCGCAATCGCATCGCCAATATTTTGTCCGCCACCTGAAGAGGTTCGTCCTGACGGTTCCTCAAGAACATATTTTTCCAGGCTGATGCGTGGTATGCCTCACTCGTGGAAGGAGCTACGGTCTGCACCCCTGGGCGATTACAACAGTAATGTCTTTTATGGAGGACGACTCAGTTTTGATGGGGTGTCAGTTGAGCAGGTAATGGAGAGTGGAGTTCTGGTCAGTCGTTTCAGCTGCAGCTACCTTCTGACCAATCGAGAGGTAGTCTACAAATTGACACTGACTCCAGGCGAGCCATATTTGTCAGGCAGTAATAAGCTGACCTTTCCGGTTTTTCTTAATGGCAAGAGTACTGGGGTATGCAGTAAGTCCAGGGAACTATGCAGTTTCGAGATTCCCCCAGTCAGTTACCGGCATCTTTTGAACTCTGAAGCCTACAAAAGTCAATCCACTGCAGGTCAGGTAACCTTTACATTTTTGTGGAAGGCCAGTAATGCGCTCAATATTTCGACTGCAAATCATCCGGGTGAATACAAAGAGGACTATCGTCGTTTGGGTGAGTCCCCAGGAAAAGTGACCGCTTTTCGAGTACTTAGCGATGGAGACTTAAAACCTGAAACAAGAACCAGGATACTTTTTACAACCCATAACGGAGTTGATGAAGCCAGCAGTTATCTGGCCGGCAGGCAGTCTGATCCTATAAGTGAGCTACGCGGCTGCAATGGTGAGAATCTCCGCTGGTACTGGGCCAACATCCGGAATCATATTGTTCTGGATATTTCCGTAGACATAAAAGAAGACGGACAGGTGCAACTGTCTAACTGCTCCCTGTTTTCCTCTTCTGTTCAGAGCACCTATGACTTTCATGATGAGCTTTGATTTTTCTCTCCTGCATTGCTTAACCAGAGAGATTGATAAGGTTTCATCTGGATATCTTCGACCCTTTCACCACTGAGCAGATCGAACCAGTCCATGTATTCCGGCAGATCCAGCTTTTGATAAACCATGGTCAGGTTGTGCAGTGCCAGGAGCTCTCGGTTGCTGTTCTTGTCTGTACGAATGAAAGCAAGAACACCAGGACTGACTGCTATGACCTGCTGAGGGTTGTCAGGGTGAAAACAGGGATCCTGCTGACGGATAGCCAGGATGTCTTTCATGGCGTGGAAAACCATGGATTGCATTGAGATGGGGTTATCGAGTTCCGGCAGCAGCTCTTCTATCTGCCAATTTCTGCGGTTAATAGATCGGGTCCGGCCGGAGCGCTCGACACCGGCAAGGTCGTTGGGTGTCGCCAGAAGGCTGTGAATGTAGACAGCAGGAATGCCCCTGAGTCCAAGCATGATGATTTGTGAACAGAGAAATCTTTGTACCTGCCACTGGTCTTCTCCACGTCGGGTGCCCTTCATGGCATCAAACAGGGAAATATTGATTTCATAGGGCTTCTCACTGTGGTCAGGCAGGGTGCGCATGCTCACAAAGCCACCAAAACGGTGCATGCTGTCGACCAGCTCGGTCACTTCACTCTCAGGCACCAGTCCTTCCAGTGAGCGCAGGCCAATACCGTCGTGAGAGGCGGTAAAGTTCAGCACGGAACAGCCTTCCGGGTAATCAGGCAGTGCACCAGCCCATTGCATCAGGTATTTCTCTGTGCCCCTGTTCAGTGCGTGCAGTAAAAGAGGAGGCAGAGCAAACTGATACACCATGTGGGCCTCATCCGCCTGACCAAAGTAGCTGAGATTCTCCTGGTTCGGCACATTGGTTTCAGTCAGTAACAGGGCGCCGGGCCGGGCCTGCTCGGTGATCAGGCGGAACAGTTTCACGATGGCATGAGTTTCGGGTCG
>JBPCXN010000261.1:0-6044 GCA_051008495.1 Endozoicomonas sp.
CAAACAGTCCGGAGAAAGGCGCAGTGACAAACTCGACTTCGGATTCCAGCCGGCTACCCACTTCTTTCCACAGGTCCACCTCAAAGCCCTGAAGTTCGCCCCTTTCCATGAAAGTGAACGGGTAATAGGTACCCGACATTCCCACTTTAACGACAGATTCCATATTCTGCTTAGGGACCTGGGATTCTGGCGCACTGTCACTTGAGCAACCGGCCAGGATGACAGTTGAGGTCAAAAGAGCTGAAGTTATGATTCTTTTAAAGGGAAGCCCAAACATTGTCTCTCTTCTCTCCGGGAGTGAAGTACATCTTGCAAACAGCGGTCAGGGAACACGCGGTTGTTGTCACGAGGCGACACAACCGCTGGGAAAATCCATGTATAAACACCTAACCCAAGTCAGGCTAAAGAGCTTACCAGAGCGCCTCTTATATCATAAATAAATATTTATATATTTTTTATAACAAAAATGAATATTAAGCCTTCCGGGCCTGATACACGGAGAAACCGTTGCGGGTCACCAGGGTCTGACAATACCCGAATGTCTTGACGATGATGGGGTCATACCTCAAAAAACTGTTGGCGACGATGCGCAGCTCACCGCCTTTCACCAGCAAGTCCGCCGATTGCTCAAGAAACTGTTCAGTCACGGCATAGTGGGTCTTGATCCCCTGGTGAAATGGTGGGTTGGAGACAATCAGGTCAAACTGCCCGCTCACCTCTGACAAACCGTCGCTGGCAATGGTTTCAAAGAGATCGATGCTATTGGCCGCCATGGTTCGGCGGGCACTTTCCAAAGCCAGGGCGTCGCAGTCCACCAGGGTGAAACGGCTGCCACTGCTCTCAAGCCCCAGGTAAGCAGAAATCACTCCCGCACCACAGCCAAAATCCAGCACACGACCGGACGGCTTATGGTCAAAAGTATCCAGCAGTACCTGTGTTCCCTGATCCACACGTCCATGACTGAATACCCCGGGGAGGGAGAACAGCTGAAGTGACTGTTGACCGACCTCCAGATCAAAACGACTGTAACCGTCTTCAAGCTGAAACCTGCCAGGCTTCAACAAGGGTCCGGAACCTTCCAGCAAGCTGCAGTGCCGGGCATTATCCAGGTTTTTGACAACACTGAAGGAATTTTTCAGGCGTTTCCTCCAGGATTTGATGCCTTCACCGTTCTCACCCACCAGCCAGATGCAGCCTCCGGGTGCCAGCACAGACTGAGCCATGTCCAGCCAGAAGTCTGTCAACGGCTTGCTCTTTTGCAGAAACAGCAGAATGCCATCGTAGCCCTGCCCCAGGTCAGGCAACTGTGGGCCATAGGTCAGACTCTGCCTGTCCCCGCATCTTTCCCAGGAGGAACGAATCAGCCGGTAGACGGAGAAATCCCGGGTCAGGGCATGAATTTCGCCGGCAATACCTTTCTGCAACAGCTGGCTGGCGAGATCATCCGCCGGCAGCCCCAGCAGCAGCATCTTATCGCTTCTCAGCCACTCACCGTTGCGAAGCACAAGCTGACTGGTGTTTGACAGTGAATCGGAATTCATGGAGGCCTTGGTTCCTTGGAGGACAGGGTAAAAATCCGGCTCTTATACCCGAATCCTCCTGATAATGAAACTTTTCCAGTCATTGGTCTGAACGCCCCTTGCGGAATCAGCGATGGATCGCCCACGGCAAACATTATTAAAAGTACCGATTTACAAGCTTAAGCCCAATACTTACTATTCCGCTCCCCCAAGGGTTGCCAGAACAGTTGATCACTGAGAACACCCGCCGAGTTCCAATTTTCATGGAGAAGAGTTCATGCTTGAGCCACGAGGTGAACTGGTCCTTCGCACACTCGCCATGCCCGCTGACACTAACCCCAATGGTGATATTTTCGGAGGCTGGCTGTTGTCCCAGATGGACATTGCCGGCGGCATGGCCGCCAAACTCCGCAGTCACAGCCGTGTCTCCACGGTAGCCATTGAATCCATGTCTTTTCATCAGCCTGTAAAAGTGGGCGATGTCGTATGCTGTTATGCCGAATTCATGCATATAGGCACCACCTCAATGCGTATCAAGCTCGAAGTCTGGATCATGAAAATGCCCATGGACCAGCAGCGAGTGAAAGTAACCGAGGGCATCTTCACCTACGTTGCCATTGACGGCGATGGCAACTCCCATCCGGTTGACAGAGCTGAAACCTCCGAAGGTTAGTCCTATGAAACAGAAAACCATCCTGGTCGGCGTAGCCGGCGCCTCCGCTTCCGGGAAAAGCCTGCTGGCCAACACCCTGGTTGAAGAGCTCCAGTCAGAGCACGTCTGTGTGATTTCGGAAGATTCCTACTATAAGGACCAGTCGCACCTGAGCATGGAAGAGCGGGTTCGTACCAACTACGACCACCCCGAGTCCATGGACCATGACCTGATGCTTGAGCACATGAACATGCTCAAGGAAGGCAAGACCGTGGATGTGCCCATGTACGATTACTCGGAGCACAACCGCAAGAGTGAAACACGACACATCAAGCCCGCACGGGTGATCATTTTTGAAGGCATCCTGCTGTTCACCCAGCCGGAACTTCGTGAAGCCTTTGACCTGCGCTTCTACATGGATACGCCCCTGGACATCTGTCTGATCAGGCGACAGAAGCGTGACATTCTGGAACGTGGCCGGGATCTGGACTCCGTAATCAAGCAGTATCTGGAAACCGTGCGCCCGATGTTCCTGCAGTTTATCGAGCCGGCCCGCCAGCATGCCCACCTGATCATCCCCCACGGCGGCAAGAACCGGATCGCCATTGACCTGATCAAGACCCGGATCCGGGAACTGATCGATTGATTTTTCCGAATCGGCAGACACTGTCTTTGATCTTTGGCCTTTCAGAGTCACAAAGGTTTTTGTATACTCACCCGGTATAAGCGTCAAAACTCTGTGTCGCTTTCCGAGTTTCCGGAATCTCCCACAGCACTCCGATTCCCTGCAATTGATATGTTCAGCTCAAACCAGAGCGTTCAGGTCAAGGCGCGACTGTGCAGGAATACTTTACGTATTTCAATCAGTCGGAACGCAGAGATGAACGCTCTGGTTTGAACCCTCCGGGTGAAACGTAAAGCGGCCATCTGACAGCGTTAGACTTGATTGACGTAGTTTGACTATGCCTGCACAAGTCTGCCTTGCATATGACCGCTTTACGTTCCACTGAACTCATCATATGCAGGGAAACGAAGTACGTCCGCCGCTTGTACTTCACCCCTATTTTATGAACCTGTCGAAGACACTGTCTCAACGGGAAGATTATGCGTGTTGAAGCTGATATCAAGCTGGGTTTTAAAGACGTTCTGTTCAAGCCCAAACGTTCAACCCTGAAAAGCCGTTCCCAGGTCAGCCTGGAACGCACCTTCCGCTTTGTTCACACCGACCAGGAGTGGACTGGCGTCCCCGTTATCGCTGCCAACATGGACACTGTTGGCACCTTTGAAGTGGCCCTGGTTCTGGCTGAACAGGGCATGCTGACTGCCGTACACAAGCACTATACCGTGGAAGAATGGAAAAGCTTCCTGGACAAGGCCCCGGAAGGCATCGAAGATCGCATTATGGTCAGCACCGGCACCTCAGACCGGGACTTTGCCAAACTGAACGACATCCTGGCACTGGATGCCAAGCTCCGCTTTATCTGCATTGATGTCGCCAACGGTTATTCTGAGCACTTTGTTAAGTACGTTTCCCGCGTCCGGAAGCAGCACAGCGACAAAGTCATCATCGCCGGCAACGTTGTGACTGGCGAAATGGTTGAAGAGCTGATTCTGAAAGGTGCTGATATCGTCAAAGTCGGCATTGGCCCAGGCTCTGTCTGCACCACCCGCGTCAAAACCGGCGTTGGTTATCCTCAGTTGTCTGCAACCATCGAATGCGCGGATGCCGCTCACGGTGTCGGCGGTCAGATTATTTCTGACGGCGGCTGCACCTGTGCCGGTGACGTATCCAAAGCCTTCGGTGGCGGTGCTGATTTCGTCATGATCGGCGGCATGTTTGCCGGCCACGATGAATCCGGCGGTGAGCTGGTTGAGGAAGGCGGTAAGCAGTTCAAGCTGTTTTACGGCATGAGTTCTGACACAGCCATGGACAAGCATTCCGGCGGTGTTGCCAACTATCGTGCTTCCGAAGGTAAAACCGTCAAGGTTCCCTACCGCGGCCCAGTAATTGAAACCGTTCAGGACATCCTGGGTGGCGTGCGCTCCACCTGCACTTATGTCGGTGCCGCAAAGCTGAAAGAGCTGACCAAGCGCACCACCTTTATCCGGGTTCAGGAACAGGAGAACAGAGTTTTTACTTAGCAGTTCCGCAAGGGTTATAACTTATAACCTTGAAGATATGCTTAGTTTTTGTACTAGAATCAACGACCAGTTATGTTTAGCTGGACGTTGATTCCCATGCTAGAGCAAAATCCCAACGTTTCCGTTACAATTCGCTCAAAGCCTCCCCGCTTCTGCCTGCTGAGTGCAGTAGTCACTTTTACGTTCTGCCTGATTTTTTTAATTCCTGGCGCGAGCGCTGGTGGCAATTGGAGTTATCAATGCAAGCTCGCAGACCATACAGACCAAAATGGAAAACTTGTAGAGGACGACCAGTATACACTCTTTATCTGTGTTGCCATTAACCTACAGATTCAGCAAACCGCACAATATGCATTACTGGTTGACCAAGAAATCAACACTGTATGGGTATTTCAACAACCACCTGATTCTACACAGTTTCAGACCATAGCCCTTGCAAACCCTCAATCACAAGAGTTCGGAGCCATTGAAGTTGACACTGTCAATCAGGTTTTAGAGAACAATATAGAAGACGCCGTTCAACGGCATGCCACACAAGTCACATCTACCTGCGGTTCAGCACCATTTGCATATAGCTTCAAAAGCCCCGATCAAAAGCTCTGGGAAGGCGTGGAAAAAGAAGCTAAAAAACAGCTTAAGCGATTTCAGCCCCCGGAATTGAACCCCCAACTCAAAAAAGCAATGCCGTTTATAGGGAAAATAGCAGCGTCCTGGCCACAGCTGCTGAAATTTTGGGACTCACTGAAGGGCTACCTGGTTCTTGCAGGTACAGCTTCACAGTTCCTGAGCGCCAGCTACTCGGAGGCCGTCAAGAATAGTGTTGCAACCTATGAGCCGGACCCAGACTACGACTTTACCAACTGTCTGGTGCAGATTGTCGTCAACACCAATGAACTGCTAATCGATATGGAGCGGCAGAATGTCACAACCAGATTGTTTACCAGCCAATACACTATTGGGGAAATCCAGGAGGACTTTAATAGCCAGGTCACCACTTTTCAGACCACTGGCAGGTTTGTCAGTTTCGATGATCAGGCACCAGGCTGCCTCTGCCCTGCCTGCCCAGGCTCGAGCACACCGGAACCCAATAGTTTTAGCAACTGCCTGGTGGATGTGGAAATTCAGACCGACGTTCTGATAGTTGATGTTCTCAGGTTGACCAACACTGATTTAAACAAAAGGCTAAATGAGGAATCGTTACTTTCCGGCTACTTTTTAGATTTCAATCGTACGGTCACCAAACCCTCAACAACCGTTTGCAATTTGATAACTGAATTCAATATAACATCGAACCAAACCCTGAACACCGCCATGCTTATTCACGGAAATTTCACGGGATTTGACACCCCGGTAGGGGAAGAGAGCTCACAATGCGGCTGCCAGAGCTGCCCCCCAGTGCAGACAAACTCATCTGCCCGCTTGGGCACTATACTGGTTGGCATCACCAATATAGCAATTACTGTTACACTGGCAGTTACCCTGATGGGGCTGAAACACGGAGCAGTCAAAGTTTACGCTCAGTCTAAAAGTCAGCCTTAATATTTCTGGTTGCGAACTCACTCCAGATCGCTTCCAGTGCTTCAGGAGAGGGAGGCTTTACAGCCTCCAGCTCATAGGTGTCGTTTAACAGATCCCACTTGTGCACGCCGAGGCTGTGATACGGCAGAATCTCAACCTTTTCGACATTCTTCATGGGCTCAACGAACTCAGCCAGAATACGGGCATATTGC
>JBPCXN010000262.1:0-9169 GCA_051008495.1 Endozoicomonas sp.
GGCTACTTCCTGGCCTGCCAGTGCCGACCAGGGGAGGACATGCAGCTGTCACTGCCGACAAGGAATCACATCCCAGCGGTTATTACCGGTAAAGAGAACCTCAGCCCGACAGTGGTATCGCTTTTCGTTTCGCCCCGCTTTCCGGTGAGCTATTCCCCCGGCCAGTATCTGACGCTATGGGCTTCGGAACACCTGGCAAGACCCTGCTACCTGGCATCCGTTGAAGGTCTCGACAACAGGCTGAGCTTCCACGTGGAAAGAAGGATCAACGGCGCGTTCAGTAGCTGGGCACACGATTGTACCGCAATCGGTCAAAAAATCAGCATCAGTGATCTCAACGGTGAGAATATTTGTGACATTTTGCCCACTCCCCGGCAATTCATCGCCCAGGGCAGCTGTCTCGCTCCTCTCCTGGCGGCCTGTCGCCACCTTTCTGCCCAGGGGAGTGAGAGTATTTCCAGTAACCGTCCCCTCACTGTTGCTATTCAGGCCAACCATCCTGATGAGATTTACTGCCTTGATGAACTGCAGCGCCTTGCAGATATATACGAATTTTTTTCAGTCGTTACTTTCACAGGCTCCGGGAGCCAGTCCGGGCTGTTGAAATATCTGGCATCTTTGAGCGGCGAACAGCAATTCGCAGCGTCAGGTGACCGAAAGTTCATCAAGCGGATAGTGGCTGAAGTGAACAGCAACGATGAGCTTAAGGCAGCTTCACTGATCGAACTTCCCTACAGTGTCGATTGATTCAAGTCTGGGTCAGGTTCGCAGCCTGCACTATTCCTGTTAGGCTATAGGCCTGACAGGCGGGCCCGGTGCACCAGCCTTACGGAGCACTTTTTGCTTTATTCCTCCTCAACAGTTACAAAGACAAACATTCAAGACCGTCATCAAAGGTGAAGGAAGTATGAACATGCAAGAGCGCATTGGCAGCAAACTGCGAACATCGCTGCCAGCCGTGCACCTGGAAGTTATCAATGAGAGCCATCTGCACAATGTCCCGCCCGGTTCCGAATCGCATTTCAAGGTAGTGCTGGTCAGCGATGAGTTTGATGGCAGGATGCCTGTGAAGCGCCACCAGATGGTGTACAGAATTCTCTGCGAAGAGATTCAGAACGACATTCATGCACTGGCCCTGCACACTTACACACCGGAAGAATGGCAGGCCCGCCAGGAAGAAGCCCCCAAGACCCCTGACTGCCGAGGCGGCAGCTCAAAGTAGCCGGGGTTCCCTGCATGTGTGGCGGTGTCCAGTTCAACCATGATGGTCAGACTCTGAAGATTTTTTTCCCCAACCCGAAGGCCCGGTTGCCAGTACTGACCCGCCAGGGCAAAAACGTGCTTGTTCCCTGGGGGCGAAGAGAAGAGCAGCCAGGCAATACCCCCCAGGGAGGCTGGGCAAGGCTCGAATCGATTCAAAACGGGGTCTGGGAACGGTTTAAGCCACGCCCGGTAAAAATCATCGTTGATGCTTTCATGGAAAAAGATGTGAATGGCAGCAGTCACTGGTTCCTGCTGGAAGACCGGCAGTTCATCCAGGGACTTATCGCCACTGACGGCCCCTTTACCAGGCTGTACGTGGTCACGGAAGAAAATGAGAAAAGCTGCCACCAGAAAAACCGGTGGCCGCGGGTGATAACAGGTGACAGTATCCTCAGAGATGAAGCATCCGACCAGCTGTTCTGAGTCTCTCCAACCGGTCTGATTTCTCCGTATAATGATGCCAGCCAGTTTATGCTGTTACCTGCAAGACCTTCACGCAGGTTCTTGATAATCGGAATTCCGCCAGCGACATCCGCTCCATAAAATTCCTACTTTGACCCGTTTCAAGATATTTTCACCCAGGCGGTGCTGGCTACCAGTTTTTGGTTAATTGGTCAGAGTTAATATCAACGCCTCTGACTCTTTCATTATTACAAGCGGGGATTATACCCAGAAACACCTATCCAGCGTGATAGCCAGTATTCCGAGATTGTGTATAGGGCTGAGCTTTCATAATGCGGACTTAATCGTCGTAGCCTTTTTTAGCTGTATTTCCCGTACATCGAAGAACGGGCTCTCAACTGTTTAAGGATGCCAGCGTCGAGTACCAGGGAACTAATACGTCATATATGGGCTCTAATTTTTTATATCTCTTCGTATTTTTGAATCAAGGGTGTCGAATATGAATACTTTAAAAGGTCGTCTAATCAGCCTGCTTATTAGCGTTACCCTTATATTATTTCAACCTTCCTGGGCTGATAGTTTTGAAGACGCTATGCCATTGAGTAGTGTTCGTTATGAGGAGACAGCGTTCGCAAAAGTTATTGATCAGGCAATACAGCGTTATTTTCCGGAATATCAAGATCCACATTTCACACCCACCAGTGATTTTTTAACCAAAGACAACCTCTTTATGCTGGCGCTGAATATAGGCTCTTATTGGAGGTATTCTGCTATGTTTCTCGGCTACAGCATGGATGATCAGCGTAAAATACACGAGCAGGCTGTTCAAAATGCCTTGATTTCAAAGAATGCTCCAGACATTCAAGAACTTATTTCTGAGGGAAAACTGGCCTTGTACGACGATGAGGCCACTATTGAACAAATTCTGATCTTTCTTTCCGATGCACAAAAAAAATATTCCATCGAGCGAATAGCTGAATCAATGGGTGAAATTTACCCTACCTTGCCTAATGCGATACTTAGCCACCAAAAAAAGAAGCCTGATTCAGGAAAAACCAATAGCGAGGCGTCAGTCTATTCATCTTACATTTTTACTATGTGGCTGAAGCATCCAACACGATCGGCAAATTGGGGCCATATTGTTCCGAATACAGTATTTATGCCGCACCAGCAGACACTGTACGACTGGGCCAGATTAAACCCCGATAAACTGGTCGTCCTGTGGTACGATTCTGCCGAGCTGACCAGGGGGGAAATTCAGCAATTCAAGGCCCTTCATGCTCAGATGTCTCTGTATGTAGACAACGTCCGGTTTCTGGATGTAAGAAATGTGTCGTGGAGCCCGATCAAGCTGAGTTACTCAAAGCAAAAACTGGGTCTGCTTACCCCTGGAGAAGCGTTTGAAAAGGTTCCTTTTTTCAATCTAGGGGATAAAGTCGACTTCCTGCGCACCAGGCTGCTCTATGAAGGCAGTGGTGCGATACACAGTGCTATGAATTCATCTGCGTTTGACGAAGTGTCTCAGAGTCTTCTTCCACAAATGGGCATTTATTTTGATCTCGATTATATTCCACGCACTTTCGATGCTCAATTGCTGATACGAAACGAGCTCTGCATTGATGATTTCGATGACACGCTGAGCAAAACCCTAGCTAATGAAGAAACTGAGTTCAATGGTAGCTTTTATATCAGCCTTCTGGCCGTGAGAGAGAATCACTCTCGCCTTCTTGGTCCCGAACTTCGTATAAATAGTGTCAACCGATACCTGATTCCCTACGGAGATACTGTCAGAACAGCAAAGATGTCACGATACAACCTTTGCGGAATCCGTGGGTTTAAAATGACAGCGAACCCATACTCCAATAAACAGAAGGACTCAGATAAGCGTGCAGCAGCCAGAAGCTGGGCCGAAGATTACAAGCATGAAATAGATCAGCTCAGCAATAACCCTTTGAATACCTGGTAGTTGATTTAGATTGAAGCAGAAAGGTGTAGCGAGAAGGTCGTCTCGCTACACCATCGAGCCTATTGCTTGGGGGCAGGCAGTGTCACTAAGCTATGCGACAGATGTGTGCAACCCACACTCTCTATTGCCAATCACTTTGGTAGGGTCGTAATAATCTTCTTCAATCGGTAAATCGTGGGTGACCAGGTACTCTTCCACATCCAGCTCAGTCCAGTTCAGCAGAGGCGCCACCCGGTAATACCCGTCTTTAGTCTTAGTGACAATGTCCAGGCCCTGGCGAAACTCTGTCTGATCCTTGCGAATGGCAGTCAGCCAGAAGTCAGGTGCAGACTCTTTCATGGCCCGGCCAAAGGGCTCCAGCTTCACCTGACGTGTAAATTCGTCATGGGCCGCTGTATCAACCTCAGGCACGCCCCCCATGATCGCATCACGATAAGCCCGACTGTACTCTGGATGGTAGACATGGATGTTCAGTTCCAGGGTGCGAATCAACTGTTCGGCAAACCGGTAAGTGGCCGGGGTACCATAGCCGGAATCGATCCAGACAACCGGTACGTCAGGCTGCACCCTTGTGGCCATATGCAGAATAGCCGCCTCATGAGGGCCAAAATTGGTGGTCACCAGCGGCTTGGACGCCAAACCCAGCGCCCAGGCTGTGATTTCCCTGGGGCTGAGGTCAGCCAGTTCTGCATTGATAGCGTTCAGGTCCATAACTGTCTATTGTCTTCCTGCCTGTTATTGTGAAAACCAACGAAGGAGAGTACTTCCCCTGGAGGGCATTTGTTGATTGAACTATAGGGAGATGACAAAATGCTTGCAATTTCGGTTCAGGATAAGGTTGTAAGCAAAAGCTATAAGGCGATCATTCTTCATTCTCCGGGTGTACCCACCGGGCGATGGCAAGATCTGATCGGGAAGCAGAACCCGGCGCGCCAACCTGCATGTAGCGACTCCCTGCACCAGACCCGAGCAGGGTGAAAACATCCAGTACATGAGCGCCATCAGGCCCGGCGGTGACCTGGTGAATATTGTCCCGATGGCGGGAGAGGCTAAGCATTCTTCCCGGTGTCATCCAGACCTGTACGGACGGCTGTAACACCATGCCATCCAGCCCCTGTTCAAGAAGGTCGTAATTGTGGGTGGTCACCTCACCACGAAGAACCCGCATCACGCCATTACAGTTCCAGTGATCATGAAAGGGAATAACGCTGCCCGGCTCAAACAGCAGGTGGCAGAATTCAACCCGCCCCATTCTTTGCCGGAACACCTGAACGCCTGAACCCTCGGGATGCGCGTCATACAACTCCACAGGTGGCGCGGGCAGGTCTTCCACCATCATTAATCGCCCCATTACCCAGAGCAGATAACCCTCTTCCTCCATGGCATCAGGGTTATCCAGTTCGGCGGCCTTGGTGGCAATATCCGCCATGGCAGTATCGTAGGAGCGCGATTGCACTGTCTGTTCGAAAGTATCCCGGGGCCAGGAGTTCAGGGGAAGACTGATCATTCATACATCCAGGTCGTCAGACTCTTTAGGCTGGTATATCGTCTGCCTGCGGGTAATATGCCCAGGTAAACGAAGTACAAGTAAAGACCAGTCTTTTGGTTTTAACCAAATGCCATTTTGTAATGAGCCGCCTGACTGAACTCACCTTCGTCTGGCCAGATGGCAGCAAGCAGGAGGTCCCAACGCCTGAGATGGACCGCCTGATCGTTATCAGGCAGCCGGAAGCTATTTCTTCCTGATCACATTCAGGCCATGTCTGACCGGCAGCAGGACATTATCCAGATCCTCCCGCCCGACAATGTGCTGGTTGAGATCAGCAATTACCTGATCCCGCTCATCCTTCGGGTTGAGCACGTGACCTTTCCAGAGCGCGTCGTCGAGCACAATCAGGCCACCGGTCCGCACCATTGGCAGAACCAGCTCCAGGTAGTCAAAATATTTTTTCTTGTCGGCATCGATAAAAACCATATCCAGGGGTTCGGTGATTCCGGGAATGGTATCCAGCGCCCTGCCAAACAGCACTTGCAGCTTCTGTGAATGGGGAGAACGATCGAAGAATTCTCTGGCAATTTCTATCGCCCGTGGATTGGTTTCACAACAGTAAATCACCCCATCTTCAGGCAACGCTTCGGCAATGGACAGGGCGGCATAGCCCGTGAACATGCCAATTTCCAGCACACGACGGCTGTTGCTGATAGCCGCAAGCATTTTCAGGGTCTGCCCCACCAGCCGGCCGGACATGTTTCCGGGATAACGGGTCCGGTCCAGTGTCGCCCGGGTCAGTTCCTGCAGCAGCTCGGACTCCAGCCCCGTCATGTCATGACAGTAAGCTTCTATCTCTGGGTTGACGATGGTCGTCATAACCACACCTTTGTCTACTCGATGGCGGGATTTTAGGCATCTGCCCGGAAAAGGTTAACCCCAAATTCACTCAAATCTCCGCGGAAACCGTTGACCAGGAGTGCAAAAGCACTTTAGTTTCTGCCAGATAGTCATCAGATACACGGGAAAACAACATGCCAGAGAAGCCTGTTATCGAAATCGAATACTGCAGTCAGTGTCAGTGGCTGCTGCGCTCAGCCTGGCTGGCTCAGGAGCTGTTGAGCACATTTACCACCGACATAGGTGAAGTCAGACTCAAGCCCGGCACTGGCGGAGTGTTTGTCATTATGCTGAACGGAAAGGAAATCTGGGAAAGAAAAAAAAACGGCGGGTTTCCACAACCCAAACAGTTGAAACAGAAAGTCCGGGATCTGATAGACCCAGGCCGGGACCTGGGTCATAACGACCGATAGTGCTGCTCAGACCCAATCTGTGGAAGGTTTCTTCTTCAGGCGGATCATGGGCAGGAACAGCCCAAGAAGTATACCGACCATGATGGTGCCGCCGCCGTAGAGATACCAGCGCAAACTGCTGTCCCGCATCAGCTGATTATTTTCCGCTTCCAGAACCTGAACCCGGTTCTTGGTCTGAAGGTTCTCTTCAATCAGTTGCTTGTTGCGCCGATCCAGGGCCTGCGGGTCAGCGGTCGCTTCCCGGAGCGCCACCAGTTCGGAGGTTTTGTTCTGCAGCTGGCCGTTGACGTCGCCGAGACTGGCCTTGGCGACAGCCAGTTCCCTGTTCCGCTCTGCCAGGGTCGACTGCAGTTGTCGCTCCTGCTCCTGCAGGGTCTTAACACGGGCCAGCTCTTCAGGCAGCCTGTCCCTCGCCGGCCTTTCTGAGACCAGGTAGTGGGTTTGGATAAAACCATCCAGGCCGTTGCTCGTTACGACCTTGCTATAGCCATCGCCAGCGTCGGCTTCCAGCACTTTCATCTCGGTACCAGTCCTGATACCACGATGGGTGATTCGGTACTGGTTACCGGGGCCGGAGCGCACCGGCACATACACGACATCTGTTACATAACGTGTTTCAGCCTGCACCTCGCCGCCGGCAAACAGCAGCAGAGAGCAGGCCATCGTCAATACATGCAGTATCCGTTTCACGGCAACACTTTCTTGAATGGCTTTACGTTAACCTGCTGGTATACACCGGCATCCACATAAGGGTCTGCATCGGCCCATTCCCGGGCAGCTTCCAGGCTGTCAAACTCGGCAATAACGATACTGCCGGTAAAGCCCTGTTCGCCGGGGTCATTGGCATCAATCGCCGGGCAGGGACCGGCCAGTACCAGCCGGCCTTCTGCTTTCAACTGCTCCAGCCGGGCCAGGTGCGCAGGGCGGGCAGTTTTGCGCAGCGGCAGGCTGTTGGGAATATCTTCGCTGACAATGGCGTAGAGCATTTACTCCTCCTCGGTGCGAATGTGCCTGGAAATAACCAGGAACTGCAGAATTACGAAAGCAAAGGTCAGGACCAGGCTGCCAAAGACCTTGAAGTCAACCCAGATGTTATGAAAAGTGAAGGCGACAAACAGGTTGGCGGCGCCCAGGAAAACGAAAAACACCACCCAGCTGAGATTCAGCTTTGTCCAGATCTCATCCGGCAGGGTCATAGCGTGTTCCATCATCCGGCGCACCAGTGGCTTGCTGCCGATAAACTGGCTGACCAGGAAGGCAGCGGCAAAGATCCAGTTGACAATGGGAGCTTTCCACTTCAGGAAGTTTTCATCGTGGAACAGCAGTGTCAGTCCACCAAAGAGAATGACCGCCACCAGGGTAATCAACTGACTTTTTTCCAGCTTGCGGCTCTTCAGGAAAATACCACCGTAGACCAGCACGGAAGCCACCATCAGGGCCATGGTGGCGCTGAATGGCCCGCCCAGCTCCAGGCTCTGACCGGCCAGGTCTAGGGTCCGGGAATCCATTTTGTAGACCGTAAAAAAAACGATCAGGGGGATGAAGTCAATCAGTTGTTTCATATTCTGCCAGTCGGGTTAACATAGAGTTCTGGGCGCGCCAGCCTGCTCAAATCATTACAGTCAGGGAATTATGCAGTTTGAATCGACAAATTCGCGCCGTCAAACTTCCCCTAACGAAGAGTTTACTGACCCGGGAGGCAATTTAAAATCGCAATGACCACTAACGCCGACCTGCATTGCCATACCACCGCTTCTGATGGAACTCTGAGCCCGCTGCAGCTGTACCATCGCGCCAGGGACAAAGGCGTCGAGATGCTGGCTATCACCGATCACGATTCGGTGGAAGCACACCGCTTTCTCAGCTCCCAAAAGCTTGACGGGCCACAGCTGATCACTGGCATGGAGTTGTCTACCACCTGGTCAGGCGTGGAGATTCATGTGGTCGGGCTGAACTTTCCCCTGGACCACCCGGATCTTTCTACGGTGATAGAAACTCAGAACACCGCCAGGAAGAATCGTTCCGTGCATATTGCTGGCAAGCTGGTGAAACAGCTGAAACTCCCTCTTTCCCGTGAAGCTCTCTACCAGGAAATCGTTGAACTGGCGCTGGGCCGACAAAAGCAGAATGACGACGGTTTCACTCTCAGTGAAACCAGCATTCAAACCGGTCGCCCGCATTTTGCCGCCTGGTTGACCGACAAAGGCTACTGCAAAGACGCCAATGACGCTTTCAACCGCTACCTGGGCAACAGGCAGCTGGGCAACCTGCGGGCCTTCTGGCCGGCCATGAGCCAGGGCGTGGCTTGGATAAGGGCTCTCGGTGGCAGCGCTGTGCTGGCGCATCCGGCCAAATACAAAATGACCCGGACCAAGCTGCGGGCCCTGGTCAAGGATTTCAAAATCGCTGGCGGTCATGCCCTGGAAGTGACCGGCAGCATTCAGCCGCCGGGGCAGGCGGAAAGTCTGGCGAAGCTGTGCCTGGACTTTGACCTGAAAGCCTCCAGAGGCAGCGACTTTCACAGCCCACACAATCAGTGGGTGGAGATTGGAAAGCTCGCCCCTTTGCCTTCAGGCCTTACACCTGTGTGGGATAAGTGGGTAGCTTAGCCCGGATATTTCATAAACTGCCCCGACTATCGCGCAGAACCTTGTTGTCTCAGGGAATTTGGTGAGGGAGCGCCGTACCGGGGAGTACGGTCGACCGAGCCAAACTTTCCTGAGGCGGCAAGGGGCA
>JBPCXN010000263.1:0-2922 GCA_051008495.1 Endozoicomonas sp.
TGTGCGAAATGCGGAAGGCGGACAACGGAGTACGCCTTAACTATTGGTCTTCAGCATCAACTTCTTGAAGACAATAGCATTGTGGTCAGTGTTATCTCTCTCAGGCTCACCATCAAGCTCAAGGTTGGGGAAACGCTTGAACAGTTCGGTCATGGTCAGGTAGAGCTGCTGCTTGGCCAGGGAGGCGCCGATGCAGAAGCGGGGGCCGTAACCAAAGAGAACGTCAGGATCAAATGTCCGGGTTACGTCAAACTTTTCAGGCTCGTCGTAATACTCCGGGTTGTGATCCTTGAGATGCGGCATCATCAGTACCATCTGACCCTTGCGCACTTTCTCACCGAGCAGTTCCATATCTTCCGGCGCGTAACGGGCAAAGCCCATCTTGCCCTTGCAGGTCCAGCGGCTGATTTCACTGAAAGCGTTACTGAATGCGGCCAGTGAGGACAGGGCTGTGTCGACCTGGTCCTTGTTCTTGAGCAGGGCGTAAACAGACCATTGCTGTGCCACCAGAGTGGTGTCGGCACCGGCACCGATCAAAGCCAGTACCAGGGTAATGATGTCCCACTCTTCAAAGTCCGGGCTGTCTTTTTCCGCTTGAAGCAGAACACTCAGGAAGTCGTTTTGCAGAGGTTCTTTACGACGCTCATCAATGACTTCCTTAAGGATATCAATGGCCCGGTTGGTGGCGTTTACCGCAGCCTGGCGGCGATCTGCCGGCAATGTCGGGTTCCAGGTCTCGGTGAACTTCATCACCACAGGCTTGATTTCATCCCAGTACTTCTCAGGAACACCCACCATGCGGGTGATGGAAATAAAGGGGATGTGCTTGGAGATCTTTTCGATGAAATCGAAAGACTCAACACCATCCAGTTCATCAATCAGCTTTTGGATGTCCGGCTCAATGCGGCGCTGAATCTCATCCACAACATTCCGCGAAAAGGCCGGTGAGGCTATTTTACGGATCAGGCGGTGGTGATCATGATCAGACAGCAGGCTGTGGCCGATCATGGCTTTTTCAAAATTACTCCACTCTTCTTCCGGTGGACGGGCCGGGGCAAATTCCCAGTCAAAGAAGTCGGAAGACAGGTATTCCTTTTTCCAGCAGTCCATGATGTCCGGCATCTGTGTCATGATCCAGGCCTGCCACGGGGCGTACCAGACCAGACGACCACGCTCGGCCAGCGCCAGACATTGTGGGATAGGATTGTTGCAATATTCCTGGCTGTTGGGGCTGAAGATTTTTTCAACCGGGGGCAGCTCTTGTTCAACGGCGCTCATTCGCATTACTCCAGCGGTGTAGTTGTTGTTGCTACTGGGATGTAAAACTTAAGGGTAACTGTTGTGTAATAATATACCAATGGGTTAACTTGGACTACAAGTTTCTGGTTTTGCGGCCAGCGGCTGACTCTGGCACACTGTCAGCCCGCAAATTCTCACTCCCCTGAATAGAGGTAATCGTCCTTTGTCTGTGCAAACACTTGGCCGTCGTGAACGAAAGAAGCAGGCTGTTCGGGAGCGGATTCATGAAGAAACCATCCGGTTGATTGAGCAGGTGGGCATCGACAGTGTCACCATTGACCTGGTCTGTGAACAGGCCGATATCGCCAGGAAGACGTTTTACAACTACTACAGTTCCCGGCAGGAACTGCTGATAGAAATCTGTCAGTCCCGGCTACTGTTTCATACGGAGATGGTGATTAATGCCGCCATGGCGGAGAGCAATAGCCTGGAAGAACAACTGACCCTGGTGTTCTCGTGGTTCAAGAATAATTTTGCCACTGCTAATCAGCTGCAAAGGGATCTGATTGTTTTCATGATCAGCAACTTTTCCACCAACCGCAGCCAGACTGAAGGTCAGTTATTGTTTATGAATAACTGCTTTTTGAAGCTGTATGAGCAGCACAATGACAGACTTTTAGCAGGCCTTTCGCCACAGTTCTGTGCTGAGATCACGGTAGGTCTGATCAATGGTATTTCAATGAACTGGCTCAGTGATCAGAACTATGACATCACCGGGCGTATGGATCAGATTGTTGAGTACCTGATGGGGAGTCTTGTTAAAGACACTTGATGTGTAGGACGGGGGAGGAGTAGTACGTAGGTCGAATTAGAATCACAGATTCGTAATCCGACATGAATCCAGTCCGAGCTGCATGGCTTTATTTTTACTATGAAAATGCCGCTCATTCGGTGTCTGTAACGATTTTCATGGTTCGGGGTGAGCGGCACTCTTTCCATAAAGAGCCGCTCATGGCTGTTTTTGATCTGTCAGAGTTTGCAGCATTATTTTTATGGATCTCATATCGGACTTAAGTTCTGATACATCAGCTTTAAGCTCAGACATATCTGCTTTAAGCACTGACACATCAGTTTTAAGCACTGACACATCAGTTTTAAGCTCGGACACATCAGCTTTAAGCCCGGACACATCAGCTTTGAGTTTGGATACATCAGACTGAAGAAACTCTATAGCTGCAGTATTGAGATGACTCAGTTCAAGTAAATCTTCCTGAAGATTGTTCCAGACAGCATGTTGATTTTCATCTTTTTTATGCATCACCTTGCGTAACTGAAACACTTCCGACTCAAGATTTTCTACTCGCGACTCAATACTCAGATCACTCATGGTCTGTCTTACCCGCTTCATTGTACATGGACAGGATAGACTAAATTCATCATTCCCTAAGCCTGAGTGGAAATAGATACGCTCCCACGCGGGAGCATGGAAGCGAGTCGTTGATTTTGACCAGATGTCGAATTACGGGCAAGCCCTAATCCGACCTCATAGGGACGACATTAAGCAAAAAGCCTTGGCACATAAGGCATACAGGCAAGCTTCCAGATGATCGACTTTGCGTGGCCTTTTCCTCAGGCTGCATTATATGGTTCTGAAGTAAAACCCCAGTCAATCCCAATCATAGC
>JBPCXN010000264.1:0-12991 GCA_051008495.1 Endozoicomonas sp.
ACGCTGTACTCAGGCACCATCTTCTTGACGTGCTTGACCACAGCATTGACGATCTGCCTTTTTGGCACAGGCAGCATGTCACCGACATCGGTGATCACCACATTTTCAATGCAGGTTTTCGGCACCACCTTCTCGGCCATGTTCGCCATGTTGGACAGCACCACCAGTCCCTTGGCACCGGAGTCACTGAACTGGTGCTCCATTTCCCGCTCGGTGTACAACGGGTTGGTGTTCACTACGATCAGGCCAGCTCGAAGCGCTCCGTAAACCGCCACAGGGAACTGCAGCAGGTTGGGCAGCATGATGGCGATCCGATCGCCCGGACGCAGGCTGGTGTGATTCTGTAGATAACTGCAGAACTGGCCGCTGAGCTGGTGCAGCTCGGCATAAGTGATGCTTTTGCCCAGGTTAGTAAAGGCCGGTTTGTCGGCATACTTCCTGGCGGCATAGTCCAGCACATCGAGAATGGAGCGATACTGGCCGGTATCAATCTCGGACGGGATACCTTCGGGGTACTTGTCTTTCCAGAAACCGCTGTCGATCACATCTGCCTCCCGTTTCGGGAGCCTGATATCCATTGATGCTGCGCTGCTGACAGGCAGTTGTGAAGAATGAAAAGCAATTTTCGATGCAAAGACACGGGATCAGTTACCACTTTATCCTGATTCAATAAGCTGTTCGGGCCGGCACCAAAAGACGTCAACTGACGACAATCTTCTGTAACAGAGCTACCCTCCGGGCGATGCAGATTATCAGTTTTGTCCCGGAGCTGATAGACGATTTTCGGAAAATACAGTACAACTTATTGTTACAGAATATTAACGGGCGCATTGGCTGGAAACATGAAAACAACAACGCTGACCTCCAGCGATCAACATCATATTCCCCTATTTCAATGGGGCTTGGCGGGCAGGGACAAAGCCTTAGCCCGAGGTATTGTCCACATCAGCCACGGCATGTCCGAATATGCCCGGCGATACCAGCGACTCGCGGAAAAGCTGACAGCGGCAGGATACATTGTTTATGCCCACGACCACCGGGGTCACGGCGACTGCATAAAGACAACAGAGCAAGGTTATTTTGCTGACCAGGATGGTTGGCACAAAACAGTCAATGACCTGGACACGGTGGTTCAGCACATCAGGAAAAAACACCCTGATCTTCCCATAGTTCTGCTGGGCCACAGCATGGGCAGCTATATCCTTCAGGGCTACCTGATCGATCATTCTCCTGGCGTCACTGGATGCATACTTTCCGGTTCGAACTTTGCTCCCCGACCTCTTCTCTACCTTGGCAGGGCCGTCGCCTGGCTGGAATCTCTCCGGCAGGGCAAAAAGGGCCTGAGCCCGCTGATCAATCAATTGACCTTTGCCCAGTACAACCGACGTTTCAAACCCAATCGAACAGCTTATGACTGGCTCAGCCGCGACCCGGCTGAAGTGGACAAATACGACCAGGACCCGCTCTGCGGCTTTCTGTGCACCAACCACCTCTGGAAGGATCTGTTCGATGGACTACTGAAGATTTCGTCGCCTGAAAACCTGACGGGTATTGGTTCATCGCTACCGGTTCTGGTCATGGGAGGAGAAGAAGATCCTGTCAGTGCTCCCCGGGGACAACAGAAACTTGCAAAAGCCTTACAGAAAGCCGGTCTGAAAAATGTAACAATTCGCCTCTATCCTGACGGACGTCATGAAATGTTCAACGAGATCAATCATGAGCAAGTCACCGGCCAACTGATACAATGGATTGACCAGTGCCTGGAACAGCGTGCTTCACAAGCTGCGCCCAGCCTGGACAGACTGACGAGCAAGACGTAATGCGCAAACTGGAAAACATTCCTTTCGAAGAACTCAAGGTGGGCAGTCGCGACAGCCTGACCCGCACCCTCACAGAGCAGGATCTGCTGCTGTTTGCCAAGGTCTCCGGCGACACCAACCCGGTGCACCTGGACAAAGAATTCGCCGCCACTACCCAGTTTGAGGGCCGTATCGCCCACGGTATGTGGACCGCTTCACTGATTTCCTGCGCACTGGCCACAAAACTGCCTGGCCCTGGCGGGGTGTATCTCGGGCAGGAACTGAAGTTCAAATACCCGGTAAAACTGGGTGATACGGTCACTGTTGAGCTGGAAGTTCTGGAAATCAATGAGCGCCGCAAGCGTGCCAAGGTATCCACTAATGTTGTCAATCAGGACGGCAAGACAGTGGTGAAAGGCACAGCTGAGATCATGCCCGCCGTTGAGAAAGTCTCTGTAGATGAATACCCATTACCTCATGTCGAGCTGTACTCCAGGTAACAACGCCAGGCCGGGTCAACCGGCCCTGGCTCTCTATACCTTTCAGAGCGTGATACTCTCCAAGGCAATTAGTCCGGATATTTCATAAATTTGCGTGCGTCCTCGCTTGCCCCTTGCAGCACTAAGAAAGTTTTGCTCAATCGACCGTACACACCAGTACGACGCTCAATCGCAAAATTCCTTAGTGCCACAAGGTTCAGCGCGATCATCGCAGCAATTTATGAAATATCCGGGTTAGGTTTACTCCAACAAGATGCTTGAAAAAAAACATCTGACGAACTAAAAATACTCACTGACAACTGTATGATTTTTAGTCGGCAAAAAGAAGGTATAAATCAGAAGTAACCTTGCTTTTCAAAGTCCAGATGCAACTTCACCCCGGCAACACGGCCACCCATCCACGCAACTTCTTCAATCCTTTTATTGTATTCCCTGCATCTAACGATCCTTTCAGTCCTTGGCGTCCATGCCAGAGGAGTTAACCTGTGAATAGAGCGCCCAGACGAATCTTCCCACTGGCTTCGTTAACCCTGTTGAGTGCCGCCATAAGCCTATCAAGTCACTCGCTCGCAGACGATCAAACCAAAACCTGCGACAGCCATGACTCGGAATGTCAGGCATCTGCTACTTCCGAGAGCCCGCCAATAGACGACAATGAAATGATCACCATTCCTGCTGGAGAGTATATAAGAGGTTGCAATAAGCGTGACGACCCTGCCTGCTGGACTGATGAACGCCCGGCCAGGAAAATTTATCTCAATGAATTCCAGATCGACAAGTATCAGGTTACCAACCGGCGATACCGGGAATGCTTTGATGTCAAGGCCTGTGAAGCCCCGTGGATTGGCGGAGCCTGCACATGGGACGAAAAGAACAAGGACCTGGATCCGGTAAATTGTGTCGATTGGAACAAGGCGCTCAAATACTGCCAATGGCGGGGCAAGCGCCTTCCGTCTGAAGCGGAATGGGAAAAAGCCGCCCGCGGAACCGATCAGTTCATCTACCCCTGGGGCAATGAAGCGGACTATAGCTGTGAACGAGCCGTCATCGATGCCCCCTCAGCGGGCGGCCTGGGCTGTGGCACCGGAAGCACTTTGCCAGTAGGTTCCAAGCCAAAAGGTGCCTCTCCCTATGGTGCCATGGATATGGCAGGTAACCTGTGGGAGTGGGTAAATGACTACTATGGCTTTTTATATTATCCCGTCAGTCCCGAAACCAACCCTCCCGGGCCTGAGTCCGGTGATTACAAAGTCGCCCGTGGCGGAGATTTCTTCACACGAACCAATGACCCGGCAATACGAACCACCACCCGGTTTCAATATCCGCAAGAGTCTTACAGTTATGCCATTGGTTTTCGATGCGCCCAATAAGGTTACACGTTGCTACAGCACTGATTATTTACCTGGAATAAGCTCATGAATCTATCCAAGTGGCTGGCCGGACCCATGGTTGCATGCGTATGTGCATCGCCTGGCCTTGCCGAAGAATTCAAGGACACCGAAGTAATTGCACTTCCAGCGGGTTCCTTCACGAGAGGGTGTACAGAAAACGCACAGACCCTGGGAGATCTGTGTGACTGGGACACCTACCCTGCCCGTACGATTCACCTCAGCGCTTTCGAAATCGACAAATACCCTGTCACTTTCAGGCGTTACAATGAATGCTATAAAGAAAACGTGTGCGGAGAGCTATATGCGCAGGGTGGCTGCAACTGGAAACAGCCAGACAGTGATAATCTGCCGGTTAACTGCATCAGCTGGAAGCAGGCAAAGGAATACTGTGAATGGGAAGGCCGACGCCTGCCTACCGAAGCGGAATGGGAAAAAACGGCAAGAGGCACCGACAATCGCATTTACCCCTGGGGAGAAGAAGAGCCCTCATGCAAGAGAGCCATCATGAATCAGAAGACAGACGAAACCACAATGGGGCCGGGGTGCGGCGCTGGCACCACCCAGGCAGTGGACTCCAGGCCAGAAGGCCAATCCCCGGATGGTGTAATGGATATGGTGGGTAATGTCTGGGAATGGGTCTCAGACTGGTACGGCAAGTTTTACTACTCCACAAGCACTGATACAGACCCTAAAGGGCCAATTATAGGACAAAAACGATCCATTCGGGGCGGTGACTGGCTGGCAAAAAAAAGCTATGAGCTCAACGCTATTGTCAGAAGCAACTATGATCCACTGTCTTCAGGCTATGTTGTGGGTTTTCGTTGCGCCAAAAGCAGGTAAGGGGAGGCGTACCCGGGAATATCCCACTATCATCTCCGCGTAGGCGGAGACCCACTGTTCGTGGTGGATTCCCGCCTGCGAGGTTATAGCGCGCCCATGAATGAACTGGCAAACTACGCTTTTCTAACTGGGCGCGGTTTAGCTCAGATCACCTGACTCAAAAAAGCTTTCAGACGATCACTTTCAGGAGAATCAAAGAAGGCTTCCGGATCATTGTCCTCCAGTAACTCCCCGGACTCCATAAACAGCACCCGGTCAGCCACTTCCCGGGCAAAACCCATTTCGTGAGTCACCACGACCATGGTCATGCCTTCCCTTGCCAGCTGTTTCATGACATCCAGAACTTCCCCGACCATTTCCGGGTCAAGGGCACTGGTGGGCTCATCAAACAGCATGATCCTTGGCTGCATGGCCAGGGCCCGGGCAATGGCCACCCGCTGCTGCTGCCCGCCGGAAAGCTGCGGAGGAAAACTGTCTGCCTTGTCCACCAGGCCGACTTTCTGCAAAAGCTCTTCCGCCCGATCAATGGCGTGGCGCCGTGACAGGCCTCGAACTTTCATAGGCGCAAGACAGATGTTGTCCATGACAGAAAGGTGAGGAAACAGGTTAAACGACTGAAAAACCATACCCACCTCTTCCCTGAGCTTGTTGACATCCCCGGGAGTCGTTAGAGAAATTCCATCTACAACGATTTCGCCACTATTGATGGTTTCCAGCTGGTTCAGGGTTCGCAGAAAAGTGGATTTCCCGGAGCCACTGGGACCTATAACCACAACCACATCACCTTCGATCACTTCCTGACTGACGTTTTTCAGGGCATGAACACCGTTGGGATAGATCTTGTCAATGTCGCTGACCTTGATGATCACTTCAGTCCCTGACCGCATACTTCACCTCCATACGGCGTACCACAAAGGAGAGGATTCCGGTCAGCACCAGATAAAGGAAAGCTACCGTAAACCAGACTTCAAACGGGCTGAAGGTACTACTGACCGTCTCGCGCCCGGCCTTGGTGAGGTCCGTCAGTGAGATAACGGATACCAGGGAAGAATCCTTGACCAGGTTGATAAACTGCCCTGCCAAGGGTGGCAGCACTCGTTTGAAGGCCTGGGGCAGAATAATATAGCGCATGGTCTTACCCGCGCTCATACCAAGACTGCGCCCTGCTTCCATTTGCCCTTTATCGATAGACTCAATGCCCGCCCGGATAATCTCCGCCACATAGGCACCAGTGAATATCGCCAGAGCGGCCACTCCGGCGGTAAAGCGATCGAGATGCAATACTGTGCCAATGAAGAAGTAGACGATGAATATCTGCACCAGCAGCGGCGTACCACGCACCAGTTCGACATAAACAACGGCCATATTCCTCAGGGCCGGGTTCGGCGAGACACGTGCAAGTCCGGTCAGCACCCCCAGAAGAATGGCAAAAACAATCGATACCAGGGACAGCTTGATGGTCATCACCAGGCCTTTGGCCAGTGGTCCCGGCTTCCACTGGTAGTTTTCTGCCAGCAGGTCACCCTCAAAGACAAGGTCACCGTCACTGACAACTATCTCGGCGTAGCCCCTGATCAGCGTTTGCTCGCTGTCGTCCAGATCATTGATAAGAACCAGTTGTCCCTGGCCATTGCTGGAGACCGAACCATCATATTCGGCTCGAAACTCTATGGGTGCCTGGTAAAAGACATACTGGGGGATGCGCTCCCAGCGCCAGGTGTAGTCAATCGATTGACTGGATTTGAAGAGACCCAGACCGGCCAGCAGCAATGCCACAGCGAAAACCAGATTCCAGAGAACCTGGTTCGGCTGCTTTTCCATTTGCAAAGGACGACCTTTAACAGGTTTCGCGCCTGTCACTTACTTCAGGTTCTTCTGCCACTCTGAGCTTTCAAACCACTTGCCGTAGATCTTGTCGTAAGTGCCGTCACCCTTGATCTGACGCAGAAAATTATTCAGCCAGTTCAGGAAATCAGGGTCACCCTTGCGGACACCCCAGGCCAGGGGCTCGTGTGTAAAAGCGGTATCCAGATGGGTGAGCTTGCCAGGATTCTGGCTTGAGTAAATGGCATTGAACGGCAGGTCATAGACAAAAGCGTCCGCCTTGCCATTCAGGGCTTCCAGGGCGCCATCGGCTTCAGTTTCAAAAAGGCGGATATCGGCTTTGCCAAGGTAGCGCTTGGTGGCCTGCTCACCGGTGGTGCCCAGCTTGGTGGCAACGATGTACTTGCTGCTGTTCAGGTCCCTATAGTTTTTTATCTCCTTCTCCACCCCCTTGCGAAGAAGAATGGTCTGACCGACGACAATATAAGGCTCGGCAAAATTGATCTGCAGGTTACGCTGGGGGGTCAGGGTCATGCCGGACATGATAATGTCGAACTTCTTGGTCAGCAGGGCTGGAATAATGCCGTCCCAGGCGGTGTTCACCAGTTCCAGCTTTACGCCCATGGCCTTGGCCATCTGCCGGGCGACGTCTACGTCAAAACCAACGATCTGGCCACGCTTGTCGGTCATCTCGAAAGGCATGTAGCCCGCTTCCATGCCAACTCGCAGGGTGCCGCGCTCAATAATTTCGTTCAGTGTGGATTTTTCCCAGAGGGTAATATCCGAAGCGAACAGGCTGGTGCTGAATGCCAGCAGCATGGTCAGCAGTGCCGTGATTTTTTTCATTATGAACTCCGATGATCTGTTCAATTTTAATTGTTATCCCAGGCAGCCTCTGGTCCCTGAACGGCCGCAGCAGTTCGTTATTCTACTGTCATAATGAATTGATACAAGAAGTTAACCCGCATATTGCACGAAGTGGTGATCTCAAGCCGATTCGGAGGACCGGCTCGATAAAAAAGCAGAAGGAGCATAAATTTAGGGAAATGATCAATGGTGTGGAGTGCACATTAAAAACAAAACAATAGCTGATCCGACTATGAGAGCACTCCTCAAGACGGATCTAACAGCCTGAGAAGTTAAATTGGGCAGACAATCACCGTCAGGGGCCCCTTTACACAGCCAACCCTCATCAAATGTACAGGCCTCACTGCAAGGCCCGCAGGCTCCTTTATCACACTTCACGGTTAAACAGCTTAATGGGTTATCGATATAGCTAGCGTCAGCCTCACATTTCGCACCATTTTCACAGGAAAGCTGCCATACATGTGTTTTCCCGTCGCAGTAGCCATTTTTGATCGTGCAGTTTTTATTGTCATTGCACAGCCTGCATTCTCCCTTTCTAGCATCACCATGCAGTATTGTGCACTTGCCAGACTGAAGAGTTGTGCCCCCCTCTTCCCTTTTGGCCAGCTGGTGGGAATCTCGGACCCTGAGGCACTGACCAGGAGTATCACTACCAATGCAGAGCAGCTTTCCATGATAAAAGACAGGCATACCAGGCCGGAGGTTCTCACTCGTGATATAGCAGGTATTCCCTTGACACTGATTCACCGGAACCTCAAGGCTGCCTGCCGGATCCTTATGGGAATATTCAACACCATCCTTAGATTCCCCAGCGCCTAACAAAGCGACCGTTTCACCACTGGCGACAGAATCCTGATCGGACACCTGGGGAACTGAACCGGGCTTTCCCTTCTGATCCGGAAAGATCTGGCCAAGGCCATTAACGAATTTGATCTGATTCTTTCCGGACACAGTCAGCTTCTGCGTCCCTGACCTGCTGATCAGTGACACGGAACGGTCAGAATCAAGTACTTCCAGCTGTTTTCTGGCGCACTCTTCGCTGGTCAATATGTACTCTTTCTGCTGCAGACCGGTGCAGTTAGAAACAAACTCTCCTCCCGCCCCTCTCACCAGATCGCCAAAAGAAAAGAGCCTGTCAGTGATTGTCACTTTCCCCTCAGGCGCCTCTTTGATTTGCTCCGCCAGCCCGGGCAACACTGGACCAGCTGACAACCTGCCTGCCGTCGGCAACAACAGGCAAACAAAAACGCAATGGATGAGCAAAAATTTCATGATCCACCTCTGACCTGACAACCCAGATAACAACACCAGAGAAGTCAGATTATAGTTTTCGCCTGGAATACATGTGGCGATTATTTTGCCCGGTCAGACATGGCACACAAAAGATTGCACCACAGAAGCGGATGTCAGTTACAATTCGCGCTTCGCAGTACATCAAGAACAACCTGAGGCAGGCATGAAGCTTTCCACCTTTGGCACCAAGTTCACCAGTCATTCCGGCATTCTTTCCCTGATGGATGACCTGGGCAATGCCCTGGCCGACGGCCAGGACAAGATCATGATGGGGGGCGGCAACCCAGCCCACATCCCTGAAGTGGAAGAAGTGTTTCGCGCTCGCCTGCAGCGCATTCTCGACAACCAGGCCGAATTCACCCGGCTGGTAGGCACTTACGACCCACCCCAGGGTGAAAAAGAGTTTGTGAAAGAAATGGCCGGGTTCCTGAACCGTCAGTTCGGCTGGGAACTTACCGAGCACAACATTGCTCTCACCAACGGCAGCCAGGCGGCATTCTTCATGCTGTTCAACATGTTTGCCGGACATTATGAAGACGGCAGCCACAAGCGCATTCAACTGCCCCTGGCGCCCGAATACATTGGCTATGCCGACGCCGGCTTAAGCCATGATTTTTTCCTGGCCAACAAGCCAGAAATAGAACATTTCGACAAGCACACTTTCAAGTACCGCGTTAATTTCGACAACCTTGCCATTGATGATGTGACGGGAGCCCTCTGTTCCTCCCGGCCAACCAACCCGACCGGCAATGTGTTGACCGACGGGGAGATCGAAAGGCTTGACGCCATGGCCCGGCAGAAAGGCATTCCGTTGATCATCGATGGTGCCTATGGCACGCCCTTCCCCAATCTGATTTACACTGATGCCCGCCCGGTCTGGAACGAGAACACCATTCTCTGCCTGAGCCTGTCAAAACTGGGCCTGCCCGCCGCGCGAACAGGCATTGTTATTGCCAGTGAAGAGGTGATCAAGGCGTTATCGGGCATCAATGCCATCATGAATCTGGCGCCCAACAGTTTTGGCAGCCTGCTGGCTCTGGACATGATCCGGGACGACAGCATCATCGATATCAGCCAGACCCTGATTCGCCCCTACTACAAAGATAAGGCGGACTTCGCCGTACAATGTCTGAAACAGCACATGCAGGGAGTGCCCTGGCGCGTCCACAAACCGGAAGGCGCCATGTTCCTGTGGCTGTGGTTCGAAGATCTCCCCATCACCAGCCTGGAACTTTATGAGCGGTTGAAGAAGAGAAACGTGCTGGTCGTATCTGGCCACTATTTCTTCCCCGGTATTGACCCGCAATGGCCCCATCAGCACCAGTGCCTTCGTATGACTTTCACCCGGGACAACGACACCGTTGACAGGGGCATCGCCATCATCGCTGAGGAAGTAAGGAAGGTATACGAAAGCTGAAGAAAAGCCGCACCCAATGCAGGGTGCGGCAGACAGAACAAATCAGGCGGGTTGTTGTTTAGTAGCCAACCGCTCGGCAACCTGCTTGGCTTTCTGTTCCTGTTCCCAGGCCCAGATGGGCGGCTTAACCAGCAGTTTGAAACGGTAGGACCACGATGGAGCATTCCATAACTGATTGCCAAGTTTGACGAAGCCGTGGAAGAAGACTTTCACCGGGTTAACGCTGTTGATACGCGGGTAAACACCGAATTTCACCTTCTCCTCTTCCTTAGCGAAAGTACCGAACATCTTGTCCCAGATGATGAAAATACCGGCATAATTCTTGTCGATGTACTTGGTATTGGTTGCATGGTGCACACGGTGGTGTGACGGCGTATTCATTACCGCTTCTACAGGACGCGGCAATTTACGCACAACCTCGGTATGCAAAGCAGTCTGATACAGCTGCACCAGAGCTTCTGCCAGGAACACCATGAACGGATGGAAGCCCAGCATGACCAGAGGCGCATGGAAAAAGAAGGGCAGAAGGCCATCCAGAGGGCCGAAACGATAGGCGACAGAGATATTAAAATAGGGAGAGCTGTGATGCACCGTATGGGTCGCCCAGCCAAGACCACAGACATGCATGAAACGATGCTCCCAGTAATAGGCCATGTCAGCAATAATGATGCAGCCTATCAGACTCAGCCAGGTGATAGGCAGTTGGGCGATACTGAAGTTCTCATAGATCCAGAAAAAGCCCGCCAGATAAAACAGCCCCAGAAAAACGCCACCAATCAACCGAAAAGAAACCAGGGTGATAAAGTTAGTGATCGAATCACCGATCAGGTTCCAGGAAATCTGCTTCCTGAAGGTCATCACGATCAGCTCAAAGGCAAACAACGCCATCATGGCCAGGAAGAACCAGTAGTTGATGTACTCGTCCCAGCCAAACAGCTCAAGATCCGTCAAAGCCTGATTTAAGAATTCCATAACAAGCCCCTCTTATTATTGATAAATGACAAAAATGGCAACGGTCTCCTCGTCGCCACGATAGTCACGGCGTTCCAGCACAGCTTTTACCGAACGACTGTAATCAATCTTGTCCCAGGCACTGACAATGTCGCTCGTGTTGTGCCTGCCAGCACTGAGCAGTGGCTCCCTCTCGCCACCAGGCAGAGTTATCCGTTCCCCTTTCATGGCGGAATCCTGGTAGCCAATACTGACCCTGGCCATGCTGAAATCCCGTCTGAAATCGGTATAGACGGCGAAGACCGTGTAATTGTTACTTTTCAACTGTTTGCTCAATGCCGTTTGCGCAGAAAACTCCTGCCATAGATCATTGATGGCTGCGAGCTTAATCTCCCTGCTGATACCTACGATAGTTTCAGGCTTGCTTTCCACAACTGAATTCGGCTTTTGTACGACAATCGATGTCTTAACGGTACTGTCAGGTTGCGAAACATTACGGCTGACAGGTTCTGCCATAACCTTAACAGCAGTCTCAGTACTAACAGCGGCTTTCTGTAAGGCTTTGTAGCCATCAAGATCAAAATATTCTGCAGCAGCCTCACGGCCATAGGCAACCATCGCATAGCCAGCTTCGCTCATGGTTTCATAGTCCATTGTTGCTGAACTGTACTTCTCAAATTCAGTGGGCGGACTGGTGGGCTGCATAACAAGACCAAGCCAGATAATTCCGGCTATCAGGCAGGTAGTCAGTACGGACATGGGGAAATTCATATATCAACCTGTCTCTTCATTGTTCTTGGAGTGACTCCGGGGATGACAGAACCCAGATGCACCAACCATACACACAAATGAGACACTTTTGTATCATTTTTTTTCACTATATGACATTCATCGATAGACGCATACCCCCTTCTACCCCCTCCCTGCAGTAGCACCTTGAGCTAACGTATGGAAATTCTTATTGCATTTGCCGGTTTCAAAACTACATTTGTCGTATGTATGAAAACCCGTCATGAAAACAATGAGCACTCTCACCTCTCATGTTCGAGCGGTATTGCTTGGCAGTATGCTGACCTGTGGCACGTGCTACGCAACGACGCCCACCTCACCCGTTCCATCCCTGAAGCGCCCCCTTCCCCTGGAACAGATCATCAGCCAGATTCGCAAACACCATGGCGACATCATCATCCAGACTACACGGTTGTCCGAGGAAGACCGTCGAACCGTCCGGGTAGTGGATTTTTCCGACAGTCACCATAATCGCCACCGAATGGTTATTGACGCCTTTACCGGCAAGGAACTGGAGCTGGTTCCCCTGAAAGCGCCAATGCCCATTGAAAAGGCTCTGGACAAAGTACGCAGTCGCCATCAAACCGCCACCATTCTGCGCACCTGGCTCGACCAGAGGGATGGCAACCCGGTCCGGGTCGTTGAACTGCTCGACAAACAGCACAAGCGCTGGCAAACGACTTTAGACGCCTATACCGGCCTGATCATCAGTGAACACATGTTCGAGCTGAAGCCCAGTGGCCGCCAAGTTTCCCTGAGCCAGGTCATCCAGAAGGCCAGGCAGAACCACAAAAACATGATTGTCATGCGCACCAGGCTGACCCACCGAAAAGGCACCCAGGTTCGGGAGATTTTCTACCTGGATGAGAACAGCCTGCACAAACGCCTGACGGTCAATGCCAGCACCGGTGAAGTCATTGAGGATAAGATGATCGCCGGACTGCACTGACTCAATGATGAACGCGCAGAAAATGAGGATAAAAAACCAAACGACCAAGTCGTTAATAAGGAATTACCCCTACCAAAAATTTTCATAAGTTAATATGTAAAGAAAATCACAATCGCCCGCCACATACCTCAGAACACCACAATCAACAATGATGATTTTTACGTAATGCCATCTACAGATTACAGAGATAATCTATTGCGGGTTTTACAGCTACAACCGGGCAGACTGCAGGTTCGAGAAGTCCCTAGTACTCCGTCCCGCTGCATATGATATGTTCAGTGGATCGTAAAGCGGTCATATGCAAGGCGAACTTGTGAAGGCGTAGTTATTCTACGTCAATCAAGTTTAACGCAGCCAGATGGCCGCTTTAC
>JBPCXN010000265.1:0-3045 GCA_051008495.1 Endozoicomonas sp.
GAACAGAGCCATGAGGAACGACTGCCTAATCAAGACCTTCTACGCCGACGGCACCCTGGAAGGCCGCAAACTGGTTACCTTTGGCACCGGCAAGCTGAAGGTGAAGCAGGCCACAGCCGCTGACAACGCCCTGATCGGTGTCACTACCCAGATCGGCAGTGAAACCAACGGTCGGGTGGATGTCATTTTCATGGGCATCACCGAAGTGACCGCGGGTGGAACCATCGCTAAAGGTGCGGTGCTGACCGGCGATGCCAATGCCGACGCCATCACTGCCAGCCAGGCCTCCGATCGGGTGATCGGTATCGCCCTGGAAGACGCTGTAGCCGGAGATTATGTCTCCATCCTGATAGCCCAGGGATAAGGGTTAAACGTCGCTTATTGGTCATACAAGGAGAATGACTCATGGCTAACGCCCCATTCGTTGTGAATCCCACCCTGACGGCTATCGCTATTGCGTACATGAACAATGAGTTCATCGCCGACCGGGTGCTGCCCCGGGTAACCGTGGGTGCGCGGGAGTTCCAGTGGACCGAGTACAACAAAGAGGATCGCTTTTCAATTCCTGACACACTGGTAGGCCGCAAAGGCCAGCCGAACGTTGTGGAATTCGGCGGTACCGAGCGTTCTGGTTTTGTGCAGGACTACGGTCTGGAAGACCACATCCCGCAGCAAGATCTGGACAACGCCCAGAACGGTTACAACAACTTCGATCCCAGGGGCAATGCCGTCGAGCTGCTCAGTGAGATCATCGGCCTGGATCGGGAGAAGCGCGTCGCCGCCAAGGTGCAGGACAAGAACAACTACGCCCACAAAGAGACCCTCAGCGGTACCGACCAGTGGGACGACCCGGCCAGCAAGCCGCTGGTGCAGCTGGTGGACGCCCTCGAAGTGCCCATCAAGCGCCCCAACGTCATGACCATCAGCCGCAAGTCTTCCGTCACCCTGCGCCGCAACCCCAGCGTGGTGAAGGCTTACCACGGCACAGTGGCCGACGATGGCCTGGTACCTCTGGAGTTTGTGCGCGAGCTGCTGGAGATCGAAGAGATCCTGGTGGGAGCCGCCTATTACAACAGCGCCAGACCCGGCCAGGACATGACCCTGGATCGCATCTGGGGCAACCACTGCTCGCTGACCTACCGCAACCCCAACGCCCGGCCTAACCGTGGCGTGACTTACGGCTTCACTGCCGAGCATGGCCAGCGCGTCAGTGGCACCCGGGAAGATGGCAACATCGGCCTGCGTGGTGGCGAGGCGATTCGGGTGGGTGAATCTGTGGACGAACTGGTGATCTGCAACGACGTCGCCTACTTCCTCGAGAACGTGATCGCCGGATAAGGCGGTCACACTCTCAAACCAGACAATCAGGCCCGATTACAACAAAGAGAGCCGCCCGTGAAATACAAAACCCTCAACCCGGTGCGCCATAACGGCAAGCTGCATCCAGCAGGCAAAACTCTGGAGCTGAGTGATGAAGACGCTGAAACTTTGCTGGCTTGCAAAGCTGTCGCACCGACAAATGAGAAGGCTGAAAGCGACCCCGGCAGTGATCAGACCAAAACCGGTGCATCTGAGATTGCCAGCGAAACTGGTCAGCCAGAGCCAGAGCCAGAGCCAGAGCCAGAGCCAGAGCCCGAGCCCGAGCCTCCCAAGGCTGCGCCAGTAAAGCCCAAAGGCAAGAAGGCTAAGTAATGTACTGCGACAAGGCAGGCCTGGTAGCCAGGTTCGGTGAAGATGAACTGACCCGGCTGACAGATGATGGCGACGGCCAGATGGATGACAACATCATCAATGCCGCATTAAGCGACGCCAGTGATGAAATCAACACCTATATCGCTGTTCGCCATTCTCTTCCCCTGGAGCAAACCCCGGAGCTATTGGTCAGGCTTTGCGCCGACATGGCCAGGTACCGGCTGTACGACAATCGCATGATCGACGAAGTGAAAAAGCGGTACGACGACAGCGTCCAGCTGCTCAAGGACATCGCCAGAGGAACCGCCATCCTGCCCATACCTGAGCGCACCACCGCCAGCGAGATCAGCGCCGTCAGAGACCTCCATGACCGGGTATTTACCCGGGAGACTCTGGAGGACTTCTGATGCTGTCACTGGAGCATGCCCAGAAAGAAATACAGAACATTATGGATACGGTGATGCTTCATCAGCATCGCCGCCCCCTGTTTGAGCGTCTGGGTCGAATGATGAAAACCGATACCCTGATGAACTTTCGTCACCAGAGCGCACCGGACGGTACACCATGGGCACCTCTGAAGATACGCAGCGGCCAGATTCTGAGCGACAGCGGTCTACTGAAGCGCAGCATCAACGACAAGCCGGGCAACGACCAGGTCGAGATAGGCACCAACAAGAAATACGCAAGGACGCATCAATTCGGAGCCACCATCAAACCGAAGAAAGCCAAGGCTCTAGCCTTTCCAGGGCCGGGCGGAAAAAAGATCTTTGCCAAGAAAGTAGTGATTCCAAAGCGGGAATTCCTGGGGATAGCGCAGCGCCAGGTGAACAAGATCCACCAGGAAATAGACAAGTGGGTCAGGGATGTGGCGAACCGCAATGTTTAACGAAGCCCTCAGCGCCATCAGCGATCAGCTGGCGACTCACCTGGTCGGACACACAAAGGATGTGGCAAGTCATCCCGGCCGTTTCGGTGAAGAAGAACTGAGCCGACTGCTCACCGCCAAAAAAGCAGTGCGGGTGGCGATGGAAAACACTCAATCCGTCAGCGTCACCGGGCAGGGCATCCAGGAAGCGAAAGTGCTGATGGCAGCCTACGTGATCTGCAGCGACGCAAAGAACCTGCCGAGGCATGAGAGCGCCCTGGCCATCACCGAATCCATCATCGAGTTTCTGCCGTTTAACCGTTTCGGCAGTGACCGGCTCAAGCCAGTTCTGCCGCCGAGTATAGCTGCGGAAAATTTATACAGCGGCGAGATAGACCGCAAAGGCATAGCCTTATGGGGCATCTCCTGGGAACAAAGCATCATTCGTTAGCACTCTGACAGGGAAGGAAACGACAATGGCCAGACAA
>JBPCXN010000266.1:0-3277 GCA_051008495.1 Endozoicomonas sp.
CTATCTCCCCGGCAGCGGCGAAGATCAAGGACGACATGGCGCATCAGGCCAAGGAAGCCGCCTTACGAAAAATCGCCCAGACGGCCGGGCTGGTGTTCTACTACCAGGGCCATTGCCCGCTCTGCCACCTGCAAGCTCAGACACTGCAATTGATGAAAGCCCTGTACGGCTTTGAGCTGATCCCGGTATCCACCGATGGCGAGCTGATCCCCAGCCTGCCCGACAGCCGGATCGAAAGAAACCCGCACCCCAGGCTCAACATTCAGGCGTATCCCGCTCTGTATCTGATGCAGCCGCCGGACAGCATCGTTCTGCTCAGACAGGGCGGCACGTCATTGACTGACCTGATTAACCGTATCGTCGAAGTCGCATTTCAGCAGAACTGGATCACCAAGAAGCTTTTTGCAGATACCTTTATCAACCATGAGCCCTGGAGCGACAGAACACTTTGTACTACAGCTTCCCACTCGGATAGCGCTATGTGCCCTGTTAATCCATGAGCCTTGTTTTTCTTAGATGTTGACGAATGAAAGAGACTTATCATGTTTCCAATCAAGGTAACCAAAGAACTGAATCCTGCCGCACTCAATACTGAGCAGGCGGCAAAGTATATTGGCACATCGAAGTCGGAGCTGGACAAATCCCGTATCAGTGGAGATTTGGGTGGCAGAATGCCCCCACAGTTTTTCAGAATTGGTAAAAAGATCGTACGCTATCGAGTAGTGGACTTACAGCATTGGCTTGAGGAACAACAAACTTTCTGCACTATCGCTCAAGAAAGTGAGCAGACCATTGGAAAAAAGCTGAATTCTGCAGGACAGTTAAAAATGGTCTGAGCTAATACCTGGCTTTCCTTCTCTATCCGACCTATTCACGCCCCAACAAAGAAGAGCATTTCAACTGTTTTTCCTATCCCTTGTGATTACTGGTCGGTGTGAGAGGATTTGAACCTCCGACCCCTTCCTCCCGAAGGAAGTGCGCTACCAGGCTGCGCTACACACCGGCTATAACATCCTGTCATGACAGGTATTTTATCCATCTCGCCTGCACTGTCAAACAGTGCTTTGACACGCAATCCCTAGGGGGACAGTAGCTGGGAAAAACTTGTTCGATATAGCTCGGCCATAGGTTGATCAAACAGGACAAAGATAACCTTTTTGGGCAGTTCATGGCCTTCAAGCCACTCACAGGTTTCTTTCAGCGCTATCTCTACGGCCTCCTGATGGGGGTAGCCATACACGCCACAACTGATGGCCGGGAAGGATACAGTGCTCAAGCCTTCCTTCTCTGCCAAAGCAAGAGTCGTTATATAGCAGGAAGCCAACAGTTCAGCTTCCTGGCTATCTCCTCCCCGCCAGACAGGTCCTACTGTGTGCAGCACCCTTTTCGCGGGAAGGCTGAAAGCCGGAGTGGATCGTACTTCACCTGTCGGACAACCTCCCAGTTCACGACAGGCGTCCCGTAACTGCCGGATTCCGGCTGCCCGGTGAATCGCGCCATCCACACCACCGCCACCGGCCAACTGGGGGTTAGCGGCATTGACGATGCCATCCACAGCAATCGTGGTGATATCACCCTGTACGATCTCAATCCGATCTTTCATCATGCCGCATCAGCTGTCGCGCATTTTCCGGCATTCTTTCATGGTTTCCGACAGCAGGAAAGCCAGCTCCAGTGCCTGGTCCGCATTCAGGCGTGGATCGCAATGCGTATGGTAACGGTTACCCAGGCTGTCTTCCGTCACTTCCCTGGAACCACCGATGCACTCCGTGACATTCTGTCCGGTCATTTCAAAGTGAACGCCGCCCGCATAGGTGCCCTCTGCCTGATGCACGGCAAAGAACTGCTTCACTTCCCGCAGAACCCGGCTGACTTCCCTGGTCTTGTAACCATTGGAAGCTTTGAATGTGTTGCCATGCATGGGATCACAGCTCCAGAGCACATTGCGGCCTTCTTTTTCTACCTCTCGAATCAGTGGCGGCAGGCCCTTCTCTACCTGATCCGCTCCCATGCGAACAATGACATTGACCTTGCCAGGTTCATTGTCTGGATTGATCAGGTCAATGAGTTTGATCAGATCTTCCGGCGGCAGTGTCGGCCCGGCCTTCAACCCTACCGGGTTATGAATGCCGCGAACAAATTCGATATGGGCCCCGTCTACCTGACGTGTTCGGTCACCCACCCACAGCATGTGGGCAGAGCAGTCGTACCAGTTGCCGGTGAGGCTATCCTGCCGTGTCAGTGACTGTTCATAAGGCAGCAGCAGTGCTTCATGGGAGGTATAGAAGTCTGTTTCACTGATGACCCTGGAGTGCTCAGCCGTAATACCGCAGGCCCTCATGAAATCCAGGGCTTCATCTATGCGATCCGCCACATGACTGTACTTTTCAGATCTGGGGCTGCTGGCGACAAAATCCAGGTTCCAGGCATGCACCTGTTCCAGGGAAGCCAGCCCGCCCTGGGCGAAAGCCCTGAGCAGATTCAGGGTAGAAGAGGCCTGATGATAGGCCTTCAACATCCGTTCCGGGTCTGGCGTCCTGGATGACTCGCTGAACTCCATACCATTGATGATGTCCCCCCGGTAAATGGGCAGCTCCAGGCCATCAATGGTCTCCATTCCGGATGTCCTTGGCTTGGCAAACTGTCCAGCCAGACGTCCGACCTTGATCACCGGACAGCTGGCACCAAATGTCAGCACCACCGCCATCTGCATGAGCACCTTGAAGGTGTCACGAATATTGTCAGCGCTGAATTCGAGAAAACTCTCGGCACAGTCTCCGCCCTGGAGTAAAAACGCCTTGCCGCTGGTGGCATCAGCCAGTTTCTTACGCAACTCCCTTACTTCTCCGGCGAACACCAGTGGCGGCATGCGTCGAAGCTCTCCTTCAACACGCTCCACATGATCGCTGTCAGGGTATTCCGGCAGCTGGATAACAGGCTTATCTCTCCAGCTGTCTACACGCCATTGCTTCATTCACTTCTCGCAGGGGTAAGGCAAAAAAACAGTCGGCAATCTTACATGAAATACATACAGAATACTGCGTCAGCACCTAATTAAATTCGGCAGACTGCTCGACATCAGGTGGTTAGTCCTTCCTTTGAAAAGCCCGGCAGAACCGGGCAATAGCAAGCTTATCCCGACCGCTGGCACTAGTACCCCGTCCCGCTGCAAATGATAGGTTCAGTGGTTCGTAAAGCGGCCATATGCAAGGCAGACTTGTGCAGGCGTAGTCATTCTACGTCAATCAAGTCTAACGCTGTCAGATGGCCGCTTTAC
>JBPCXN010000267.1:0-14871 GCA_051008495.1 Endozoicomonas sp.
GGGCAGCGCTGATGTGCGGTTGACAAACCTGGAAGCTGGCCCAGAATTCAATTTCCTGATAGTCAGGGAAGGCCTGACTGCCAGATGAACTGCCAGACAAAATGGTGGCTTGTGGCTTGTCTAAAGCAAAGCTTCTGTAGTTCCTCCCTCCATACCCTGAAGCAGGGATATCGCAATGAAGTCCATCCGTGTTTGTTCAGTCCCTCGCAGGTTTTTGCAGCTGGTCCTGCCTCTTGTCTGCTGTTTGCAGACTGGTCTCTCCACTGCTGAAGAACGGTATAGCGTCGACTTGAATTTGGGTGCGTCCGGTATGTCTGAAAAGGACTTGTCATGTGTCAAGGCTTCAGTTGTCTATGACAGAAAGCAAAAGGTTTTGGGCTATTCCGCACAAGGAGACAGGCGGGTTCCATATTTTGCTGCTATAGGTAATTTCTATCATTGGCCGAATGATCAGTTTTCAGGCAGCCGGTACTGCATAAACCTGTATAGGGCTTTGGAAGAAAACTATCATCACTGGCAGCATCTCTCGGATGTTGATTTTCATAGACTGAAGTTTCCTGATTACCAATTCCTGTCGACTATTTACTGTGACACTCTGAATAACCCCAACACAAAGGCCGTCAGTGCGTTCCTTGGGGCGAGCCGCGCACGTGACAGTAACTCATTTAAACATTGTCGCCAATGGCTTGACTCGGCCCTTTCCGAAAAAGCTTTTCTGGCAAACCATTTTGATACAGAAAACTCCCCGGTCGTACTGGTACCCGAGTGGTTGACGGATAAAACCGAAGTGAAATCAGGGCAGGAACCACTGGTTCGGTATCTTTTTAATCCTCTTTTTCACAGCTTTGCCTCCCAATTCCCTCTTAGCGGTTTTGGAGGAAGTTTGCTCATCATTGGAGATCAATCGTCCCTGGTACAGTTGAAAAGGTTGCAAGCGAATGCCTGGCTTTGTTATCCGGACTGCCAAATCACTGGTGAGAATCTGAAATGGAGTGATATGGAGGCATCAGGCGCCTCTGGGGCAGACACTCTGTATACTGGCTTCGAGACGAATATTCCCGGTAACAACGTTCCTTACTTGTTGACCGGTTTCAATAATACGGAATACTTGTTGTATCACACTGGTAAGCAGGTTCACGTCTGGCAAATCGGCAGTGAATGGTCAAAAGCTCACAAGATCATTTCCCTTCCCGAGGGGCATGAAACTTTCGAGGTGGTATTGTCAGAACTCCCGGGCGCAGAGCTTCCGCGTTCCTCACAGTGATCTGTTACCCGGGTGCGGCAGGGGGTGCTATAAACCGATGTTCAATCTCAGCCTCTGTGACTGCCAGCGAATGAACATCATTCCTGTGACAAACAGCAAGCTGCTGAAGCCTGTCATCAGCCAGCCAGTGGGTCTTGCAGAATCGAACCAGGCTTTCATTACGCCACTCATAAAGTAGAAGCAGAGAATAAAACAGAGCCAGGCAGCAGCCCGGGGCTGTTTCTTCAGCATTCCTGGCAACGGCATCAACAGAGGCAGAGTCAGGATTGCACTGATAGCCAGCACTGACCCCTGGGGGCGATTAAGCCAGAGAGTTTCAGCAAGCACGGTAAGCGTCAGACCAAGATAGAGAAATATGCTGACTTTGTAGCTGATGTCTGCTTTCCTGCCCAGGTTCTGATTGGCAGCCATTCAGAGAATCTCCAGAACAGATTCCGGCGGGCGGCCAATACGGGCCTTCCCCTTGCTGACAACAATCGGTCTTTCAATCAGCTTTGGATAGCTCACCATGGCGGCAATCAGATCTTCTTCAGACAGGGTCGAATCCTTCAGGTTGTTCTCTTTAAACGCCTGTTCGCCTTTTCGCATCAGATCCCGGGCGCTGATTCCGAGTTGGCCGATCAGCGTCTTCAGTGTTCCGGCGTCAGGAGGGGTTTCCAGGTAAAGCGCCACTTCGGGGTCGATACCCTGTTCCTGGAGCAGGGCCAGGGTCTGCCTGGATTTAGAGCAGCGGGGGTTATGATAAATGGTGACACTCACAGTATTGTTCTCCTCGCTTGTGGACGCCTTCAGTGATTTTCTTGATTGGGCAATGTGCATTGTCCTGTCTAACCCGGATATTTCATAAATTTGCGTGCGTTCTCGCTTGCCCCTTGCAGCACTAAGAAAGTTTTGCTCAAGCGACCGTACACACCAGTACGGCGCTCAATCGCAAAATTCCTTAGTGCCACAAGGTTCAGCGCGATCATCGCAGCAATTTATGAAATGTCCGGGCTAACACATTGCCTTAATGAGGCTATTTATTGTCAGTTGGCTGAAGACTAACGTTGATGGGGGCTTTGTACAAGGGAGGGTGTGAATAAGTCATGTGAGCGCTCTGCAAACCATTAAGTCGGCAGGTGCAAGGCGCAGTTTGCGGTTAATGGCCTTAGTCCTTAAGAAAAACTGGAACGCTGCAGATGTCGGCTTAATGGCTTGCCCTTCGGGCGGGACGCGCAGTCGCCTCCAGGGGAATCCAGACTCTGTGTTAGCCTTTATTGACAGGTCTGGACATGCCCGCAAAAGGCTGCCTTGATTCTGAATCCCCCTGGCAGGCCAGAGCGCCACAGGACTTGTTCATACCCTCCCAAGAAAAGTTTTTGTAAAATGGATCAGAATCCAGCCAGTATTGGTTCATGATATCTGCTCTAACTGGTTTTCCCGGTCTTTATTGTCGAAAAGGTTGATGTCGCTGGTGTTCAGGCACAGTCTTTTTTCGCCATCACAGGCCAGAGCGGCTAAAATCTGGCCGTTAAGACAAAGAACAAGGTGCTCTTCTCATGAAAGCTCGACAGAACCTGCGTTTTGCATCAGGCAGTAACATGGTTGGTAATGGTTTGCTGGCGCATAACTGGCGGTTCACTTCGCTGCTGGCCCTATGCGTTTTGGTGCTGACCGGCTGCGCCAGTCAGAGGGTGGACTGGGATTACGACGCCACGCAACAGATGACCGGCTGGAAAACCTACGCCTGGATTGAGAAAACGGACTCAGAAGCTGCTAGCAGTTATCACCTGGACGGCCTGCTGGACAGAAGAGTGCGTGCCGCTGTTGACCGGGGATTTCAGGCCCGGGGAATCAGGCAAGTGGCGGCAGCTGACGCCGATTTCCTGGTCAACTACCTGACCGTGACCAAAACCAGAAGAGAAGATAACCAGGTGGTCACCTCTATGGGCTATGGCCTGGGTAGCAGGGGGTTGGGGCTGGGTGTCCGCACTGAAACCCGGGTAAGGGATTATGAAGAAGGCTCCCTGATTATCGACATTGTTAATCCGGCGGATAAAGAGCTGGTCTGGCGGGGACGTTCCCGTTCGAGAGTAGTTGAATCCTCCACACCGGAAAAGCGTACAGAAAAAATCGATGCAGCTGTCCAGGCTATCCTGGAAGGCTTCCCGCCAGGGCCTAAGAACTGATAACCTGTGCGGCAGTCACCTGCTTTCAGGCTCCTAGAGTCCTGGAAGCGGTAATAACAATCCGGGCATGGGAGTATCGTCCGGGTGAACAACTGCCGACAGTGGTATTGCCATGCCAACACGCTTGTCTCCCGATCAGTTACTGCACGATGTCAGGTCATACGTTTCATCCGTTGTTGCCCAGTTTGCTCGAAACCGCTGCATGGAAAATGCTGCGGCCCTGACTTATACGACACTGTTTGCCGTTGTGCCGTTAATGACGGTGACCTACAGCATGCTGTCCGCTATCCCGACGTTTCAGGGGGTGGGCGACACTATACAGAGTTTTATCTTTGATAACTTTGTGCCCACCGCCGGGGCTCAGGTTGAATCCTATCTCAAGAGCTTTTCCCAGCAGGCCCGCAAGCTGACGGCAGTTGGCGTGTTATTCCTCATCGTGACCGCCTTTATGATGCTGAGGACTATCGACAGCGCCATCAACCAGATCTGGCAGGTCAATCGGGTGCGCCGGGGTGTTTCAGGCTTTCTTCTTTACTGGGCCATCCTTAGTCTTGGCCCTCTGTTGCTTGGCCTGGGTTTTGTTCTGACTTCTTACCTGGCTTCCCTGAAGATGGTCTCAGATACCACGGCCTACCTGGGACTTGATCACTGGCTGTTGCGATTGATGCCGGTGTTGCTCAGTACAATGGTTTTCACCCTTCTATACAGTGCTGTGCCAAACCGCAAAGTGCCGATACGGCATGCCATCAGTGGCGCACTGTTTGTAGCAGTCACCCTGGAGCTGGCCAAGGCTGGTTTTGCCCTGTTTATTTCCCTGACCCCCACTTATGAACTGGTCTACGGCGCTTTTGCCGCAGTGCCTTTGTTTCTGCTCTGGATTTACCTCAGCTGGGTCCTGGTGCTGTTTGGCGCCGTACTGGTAAGAAACCAGGCCCTGACGCATTCCGATACCAAAGAGGAGTGGCCACCCCTGGTCAGCCTGCTGGTGCTGTTGCAGGTGTTCAGGGAACATTTTCTTTCAGGCCACAGCCTGGGCTTTCGTGATGTACAGAAGCTGGGCTGGCCCGTATCGCTGGAAGATTGGGAGATGCACACGGGGCATCTGGTTGAACAGGGGGTTATCTACAAAAACGACCAGGGGGAGCTCCTGTTGGGGAAGGATCTGAGGCAGATAGAGTTGTCCCGATTCTGTGAAGACCTGCCCTGGCCACTGCCTACCGAACGACAGCTTGCTGTTATTGCCGTCGACAGCCATCCTGCCTGGTTTGGCCTTCTGATTGAACGTTTGCAACGCCTGAACGAAGCCAGAAATTCCACCCTGGCAGGTGATCTCGACTCTCTGTTCACTGCCAGCAATTCGGGGGAGAGTTGCGAGCAAAAGCCTGGAGGCCTTGTTAGTTATCGGTCAAATCGAAACTGTTTATGATCGAATATAATTTACGTCCCCCAATCCCAAGCACATAGGCAAGCGCGTCATCCGCCATCACATCAGCAACATCAGCATTATGCTGATAGTAAAGCCTTAAAGTATTATCAGTGTAGCCGAGTGGATTTTGATGAAGAACGGTGGCATAGACATCAATAGACAAATATTTCGCTAGTAACTGGTTGAAGACGACCATAGCCTGCTGATTGACCTCCTGCTGTGCATAGGGCTGAAGGAGAGTCAAAAAGCGTGTAAAACGAAATATTACATTCTGCCGTTCGGCCTGAGCGGGGAGAAGCAATAAATTCGAAAGCATGTCATTCAATCGATCCAGTTCCTTACCCACAACCCAGGAAAAATCCACACTGGGAACCTGGACGGTGTAAATCATTTTGACCGGAAAGGTATATATCGACTGCTCATCGGCCAGATATTGCACCGCGCTAACTCTCTTACTCGCCAGTTTAAAATCTGGATGTCTTTTCACTACCTCTATTTCAACGCCGTACTCTCTCAGATTTTTCGCGCTATCAATCAAAGCCTGCCTGGCGGAGTCATGTCTTGTTTGAATGACCATCTCTTGAGGCTTGCTTCGAAAATGGACTTCCGGGAAAAAGGTTTCAGCAGCGAGGGTAAAATCCGAAAACTTAAGGCCGTTGCCAATACCTCCAGACCAGGCACTTACCTTATCTGCCTGCTGGTCACGAACCCGGCTGCAGAGTTCATTGAGTTTTTTCAGGTCTTCAAGTTCATCAGCACTCACTGGCTCATAGGGCTTAACATTGAGACCAGGGTGACAATGGTGAAAATAACCGCCGACTCCACCCTCTGTGAGTATTTTGATGGCATTCAGAGTGGTCAGAAGAAAATTGCCAGCTGGCTTTTCCTGATAGACAGCCATCCCTGTTTCTTCTATTCCTCCATCAGCCAGTACGCTTCCAGCGGAAACCATCCCTGCCAATACAATGGCGGCTGATATTGTTTTCTGGAAATAAGCCAATATCTTTTTATTGGATATTCTCATAACTACCCCTTAAATAACGTCCAAAACTAAGACGTCTGACAACTTGTGGCACATTAAGTTCGCTGTCGCTTTAATTCAACAAATGACTCAGGCTGAAGGAATTTCTCTGTATAGGTTTTCTCTGTATAGGTAACATGGGGGGACTGATTATCCCCCTCATGCTATATGGAGAATTTCCATGGTAACCCTTGGAACGCCCAATGCCCCATCCGCCACCCGCGTTCTGCTGCTGGGTTCTGGTGAACTTGGCAAGGAACTGGTGATTGAACTGCAGCGCCTTGGTGTTGAAGTTATCGCGGCCGACCGGTATGCCAACGCTCCGGCCATGCAGGTCGCTCATCGCAGTCATGTGCTCGATATGCTGGATACCGAAGCCCTGCGTGAATTGATCGGTCTTGAGCGTCCGGATTTCATCATCCCGGAAATCGAAGCCATTGCCACCGGTGTCCTGGTGGAAATCGAAAAAGAGTCCGACTGCACCGTTATTCCCTGTGCTCGGGCGACGAGGCTGACCATGGATCGTGAAGGCATCCGCCTGCTGGCTGCCGAAGAGCTGCAGTTGCCTACTTCGCCTTTTGTATTTGCTGAATCTGAGCAGGACCTCAGGGAAGCCGTTAAGGTGACAGGCTTTCCCTGTGTGATCAAACCGGTGATGAGTTCATCCGGTAAAGGCCAGAGCGTAATGAAGTCGGAGGCAGACATAGCCGCTTCCTGGACTTACGCTGTGGAAGGGGGACGGGCCGGAAAGACCCGTGTGATCGTTGAAGGCTTTGTTGATTTTGATTATGAGATTACCCTTTTGACGGTTCGGACACGACAGGGAACACATTTCTGCGCGCCCATTGGTCACCGGCAGGAAGGTGGAGATTACGTGGAATCCTGGCAGCCCCAGGTCATGTCCGATAAGGCACTGGCAGAGGCCCAGCGTATCGCCAGTACCATTACCAACGCCATTGGAGGTTACGGTATTTTCGGTGTGGAACTGTTTATCAAGGGTGACCGGGTGCTGTTCAATGAAGTTTCTCCCAGGCCTCATGACACTGGCATGGTCACCATGATTTCCCAGAACCTTAGTGAATTCGCCCTGCATGCCCGGGCCATACTGGGGCTGCCAGTCAACAATATCCGGCAGTATGGCCCGGCGGCTTCAGCCGTGATAAAGCCCTCCGGCGACTCCGAGAATCTTTTGTATGGAAACCTTGATCGGGCTCTAAGCAAGGAAGACACTGAACTGCGCCTGTTCGGCAAGCCGGAACTACACGGCGTTCGTCGTATGGGAGTGGCGCTGGCGCTGGCCGAATCTACGGATGAAGCTCGCAAAAAAGCTAAGGTCGTAGCTGACTCTGTTCACATTGATCTGTAATCATTCTAATCCAGGAAAAGCAAGCCATGGCCATGAGAGTGTTATGGCTGGTTCAGTTATTTTGAGTTGATTGATTGACAATGGAAAGAGTGGTGAGACATTATTGTCTCGTGAAGCTTTGGCTTTTTAAGCTTAAGGAAAGAAGCAGATGCCAGTCTGTGAACTGAGGCGCCTGTCGAATTACAGCTACAGGCCTGGCTTGCTATCCTCAAGGCTGAAAGAAGTGCCCAGAAAAAAATAATAACAATAGAGGATGGACTATGAGAGTTATTCTGATGTCGGCTGCCCTGCTGGTACTGGCTATCGGGGCAGGAGTCGGCTTTTTCTATATGGATAGTCCCGGGGTGGGTATGCCTGGTTCTGAGGTTGCTGTCCAGGAGCAGGGTGTTGAAAACCGCAAGGAGAACGCAGTCTCTGCAGAGCCAGTGAGTGGAGGCGGGGTGCTGCTGACGATCGAAGGTATTCCCAGGTCAGAAGGGACTATTCATGGAGCGATCTTCTCCAACAGCCTTGCTTTTGCCGCACTTGATTTTAACAGGGCTGAAGATCACTTCTCACTGGAAGCCAAAGAGGGTAGTGTGGAACTGCATCTTGACCTGTCTCCAGGGCAATACGGCCTGTTCGTTTTTCACGATGAAAACGACAATGGTGATATGGAAATGGAGGGTATGATCCCTAAGGAGCGCTATGCCTATTCCAACAATGTTGGGCTCAAAGGGGTGCCTTCATTCCGGGATGCCAGATTCCTGGTGGCTGGAGAGCGCACAAGTGTTCGTATGTCATTAGTCAACGTTGATTGAAAAGTGACTGGCTCCTATTTTTTTTCCTTCTAGGAGACTGACTGAGAGTAGGCTTATCCGCTTTGATAAGCCTTCAATCAACCTTGTTAATATCAAATACCACCATCACTAAAATTCAAGAACAGGCATATTGACTTCGACCTTCGGCAGCTATTCCCAATCAACATTTTTGATCTGCTTCCAAAAGATCACGATTGCATTGTTTATGAAATCATTTTCCTGCCAGATTATTTGGTGGCGGGCAATTTCCTAGACTGGAGAGCTTGAATGAAAAGGCGTACGGCATTTTACTATGTCGGCTTTGCAGCAGTATTTGAAAACTTACAGTTCTCGATATTTGATCAGGAAACAACGCCCTAAGACCTGCTTGTTCTCAAAGGAAGGCTTTTCAGGTCAAATTTCAATGCAACAATCAAGCTGAATAGAGCGAATTAGACTATGATTAACGGGTTTTCTACAGGATGCTGAAAAATAGTGAAAATAAGGAATTATCTTGAAACGGTACCTTTACCCTCATTGGTCTGTCCTTAATGTTCCTGAATAAACCTCTTTAGGTCAAGCCGCTGGTATAGGTTCCAATTGCCAGGGTTATTCTTATGTTCTGCTTATATAAAAGTCCAGCTTACAAACAAATCATGATATATTTTATTTCTGCTTTTTCATCTCTATGCGTAGCTTTTCCTGCAGACGAAAGTCGGACGGAGGGCACTGCAATGGAAGAGTGCGGTTTAATATATTTTGATGATCATGGTAGTCATGATTTTCCTACAGGCGCACGCAATTCACTATGGACCGACAGGTTGATTAATTACCGACTTGATTCGGTACTTAGTAATCCTCAACGAGAAAATTGGAAAAAAGCGATTAAGTTATGGGAGGATAGCAGCTGTATCAGATTTCAAGAACTCTCGCAGGCAGAGGCTGAAAATACTACGCACTACATAACTTTAACGGATAGTGATGGTTGTACTTCGTTTGTTGGTGAAGGGAGGTATCATACTTCTGTCGATGACAGTAAATGTTCGTTCGGAACTTACCTTCACGAGCTGGGGCATGCTATTGGGCTTTCTCATACTCACAATAGGCATGACAGGGATGAGCATATAAAAATCAATTATGGTAATATACGTCCTTCTTATCAGGCAGCTTTTTCTATAACAGGGCAGCTTGTGGGGGACGTCAATCTCACTGTACCCTATGATTTTTCGAGTATCATGCATTACTCTGATACTGCCTTTTCCAATTCTAATAATCCAACCATAACAGTTCTTGAGGCTTGGATTAATCGATTCAAGCCCTCAAGTGACAGGAAGTATGGTCAGTACATAGGGCAGAGACAAAGTTTAAGTCCTATTGATATAGTCACAGTTAACCAGATGTATGGTTGCGATGCGCTGGTTATGACAGGCTCCGGAACAAACTCTGAATTCGATTACCAATCTCGTGTTAACACCAGTCTTCTGGACTGGGAAAATCCTTATGGCACTGTCACGCTTCCACCTACGACAGCTCCAGCACCAACATTGGCTGCAAGCTATCCGGTTATTGGTAATTATTATATCAGAGTGTATGAAGACGCTTCTGCCAGTGGTCTGGGTTTATTGAAATGCACTAAAAGCAAGGGCTGTCAATTGAATACAAGCCCGTGTGCATTTAAAAATCCTCCGACTTGCCGTTCACGACTGAGCATGTTTGAAATTTCTTCTTCTGCACTGACTGTAAGCAATGAAACGCCCTCACAATTCACACCTGATGTAGCTGCTGCTCTTTTCTTCCTTAAGCAGCTTAAGAAAAATCAGTATGTCTCTTATCTTCCTGACACAAAAGGAACTCTTGTCAAAACTATTTCGGATACAGGCCTGGCAAACGCGCTCGTGTTAATGAACAGCACGAGTACTGAAACACCCTCTAACAGGTACTTGATATCCCTTAACCAGACTCCATTTGGTTACCGGTATTATCTGTCCTGTAGCCATAGCTCAGGCTCTACAAGCAAAGCATGTCGAATGCGGTTTGAATACTGTAGAACATCCAGTTGCCCACCTAAAAGCTACTTTGAGTTTATTTCCACTCCATCTTTTGATTTTGATCAAAGCGAGGAAAGCGAGGAAAGCGAGGGAAACGAAGAAAGCGAGCAAAGTGGCTCATCCACACTTGAGCCCCTGATTTATGTAACTGTAGTAGTGATGGCCATAGGCCAAATAATGAGATCGGGTGTGGAGTTTTGAAGGAATATGTGCCCCGTCTTTCAGCCATAAAATAGCTAATAGCAACCGTCTCATTCAGCGAAAGAGACGGTTGCCATGCTTTCATCCGAAATTCGTATCATTTTTCGAGAGCTCGCCAGTCACGCTTCAGAATCATTACTTTTTATCAACACCGAGGACGCCTTTGTTTTCCGATAAGCCGGAGCCGTCATTCTGGTCCAGCCTTTGAAAGCACGGTTGAAATTGCTGAGGTCGCTATAGCCAACTCTCCACGCTATATCCTGTACCGATAGACGGGTATTGATTAACAAGTCGATCGCACGTTCCAGTCTGGCCCCTTCTTTAATAGCTTTGAAATGAACGCCCTGCTTATTTAAATTTCTCTGTAATGTTCTTCCGGACACACCCAGCATCTGGGCAAACCATTGGATGTTCAGGCGGGGTAAAGCTGCGTAGGTTTTTATTAGCCTGGCCACAGCGTTGTGCCAGTCCGGATGAATCTCCTGGAGCTGCAGTGGCTGAAACTGCTCAGGCAGTTGAACGGCAATAGCACCAAAGGACTGATGAAAGTCAATTTTTGATTTCCTGAAATTTCCTGGCAGCTTATCGGCGCTCTTATCTGTAGAGATCATTTTGATACTGTGGGGGCTCCATTGCTTCCCTGAAAAAATACGACAATAGTTAATTATTGCCAGGGTTCTGAACCATTCTGCCTGCTCAAATCCAGGGGCGGATGGGTGGGAATGGCCTCGATGACACAACCACCATTGATGACCAATCTTCTCTGGCCAGATCGTGATATGGTTATTCAGGCTATTGGCCTCACTGACAAGGCACTGGATACTTTCCTCAAATGAAGTGCATTGGCTGGCTTTCTGAGCCAGCTCAGACGATAGTTGCTCGACAGTCACCTGGCGGCCGACATCGATAGCAACACGAAAGCCATGCTTTTTTTCAAGACCATGCAGAAACATCATTAACTGCCTGGTGGGCAACCATTGCTGATGCGTCATCAACTCTATCGGTATCCCGCATTCACTGGCGATACTGCGCCAGTCAATCATTCTCTTTTCACAGTACTCAATGAAAGGAACGATATTTCCGGTTGAAGTGACCAGAATTTCAGTGGTAGCAGACGAAGATTTCATATCGGATTTTACATGGAGGGAGAGCAGGAGCCATTTGTGGCGGAGTACTATACTCGTTTTTCACATTAGTCTCGTTTCGGCTTCTACGCATTTGGGCACCTGGCTTGAGTCAGATCATATTTAGATCTGGTTGGCGTCAAATGACCTATCTCCAGTGGGGAGGGGCAATATACTTCGGGGGAGTTGAAAAGGGAGACATTATGAAACTCAAACCTTTAGCTCTGGTAGCTTCTATCCTGGTGGCAAGCACCATGGCCCAGGCCGCTGAAAATCCGGTTGAAGCTGCTCTGAAAGTAGAGGGTGCTCTGGTAACTCAGCCTATTAAAACTGCGAAGGGTTCCTATACTCCTGAGTTCGTTGATCAGGCACGTGAAAGCTTTAACAACTTCCACTGGCAGATGGGTGGTGACCATGCTGTGTACTACAACATGTACATGAACGAGTTTACTCAGTCTGCCCTGGCTGCGCCTAACGAAGAATACAAGCCACTGGTTAAAAACATCAACCCGGAACTGGGCAAGATGAAAGTTGAAACCAAGTCTAAGGGCAAGCTGACTCTGGATGAGTACATGGCTGACGATCGGTTCCGTACTCAGGGCTTTATGCTGGTTCACAAAGGGGAGATCGTTTATCAAGCCTACCCGGGTATGAACCCGACTGACCGTCACATCTGGGCATCTTCTGCCAAAACCACCGTTGGCCTGATCATGTCCCAGCTGGTTGATGAAGGTAAAGTTGATACTTCCCAAGTCATCACTCACTACGTACCTGAGTTGAAGAACACTGTCTGGGACGACATATCTGTACTGGACGTACTGAATCACACCACTGGCCTGGATAATGAGGAGACTCTGCAATCTATTCTGGATAGCGACTCTTCTGTCGTTCGTCTGTTTGGTTCACTGCTGGGTTCTCCTCGTGCCAAGACTGGTGAACTGGAATCCTGGAAGGGTGTAGCTCGTGACACCGAGAAGCTGGACGGTGAAGGTCCAGGTGAAATCTTCCGTTACGCTTCTATCAACACCATGGTTCTGACTCAGCTGATCGAGAACATCGAAGGCAAGACCTGGACTCGACTGTTTGAAGAGCGTGTGTGGGGCAAGATGACTGCACGTCAGCCTGCAGTATTTAACCTGACTCCAGACGGTTCTGCTGTATCTCTGGGTCTGATGCTGACCACCCTGGAAGATATGGCTCGATTCGGGATGCTGTTTACCCCAAGCTGGGACAAAGCAGCTGTTGAGCAGGTTGTGACTCCTACCGTGCTGAACCGCATCTTTACCAGTGGCGATCCCAGGACGCACGAAGGCTCTACCAAGCAGAAGAGTGCCCAGGGTTCTTTCAACGAGCCAAGTACTTCCCAGTCTTACCAGTTCGACTTCATCTTTGAAGATGGCGGGATGGCCAAGAGCGGTAACCTGGGTCAGATGATCTACGTAGATCCAAACCGTGACTTCGTTGGTGTTGTGTTCTCTACCAACCCCTACCACTCCGGCTACGGTGAGAGCAAAGCTCCTGCCTTCATGCGTATGGCTGCGAAAAAGCTGGCCGGTAAGTAATTTTCGGAAGATGCATTAACGCAATAAAACCATTGCATCGCTGGTGATGGAATGTTTTTTTGCGGCAAAAATTCTCTGCTTCAGGGATGAAGCAACAAATATTTGAGATTCAATGAAAAAGATTGTTTTTTTCGCACCTCTGCTTGCGAGCGTGGCTATGCCTCTGTCTTTGACTCTCTCTTTGCCAGCAATGGCTCAGGAAGAAGAGGTAATTGACCCCGCTGATATGACCAATGTGTACACTCAGGGTGGGATTATGTTTAACGGAAGTTCTGACGTTCAGCTGCAGGGTCAGGTTTCCGGTGGTCTGAAAAACGGCCAGAAGTTTGCACTGCTGGCAGAAGCTACATTTGCCGATGACGCAAAAAATCCTGACTCCGACAAGTTTGGTACGGATTACAGTAACTCTAGACTCCAGTATTTCCACATTTTTGACCCTGGCTATGAGGCTGTACCCAATGTTGGTCTGTCACTGGATTACATCAATACGGACACCAACGTAAAAAATGACCTGCTGGCTATTGGTGGTGTTGTGGCCATTAATCCGGCCCTCACAGGCGGCTTGCTGATCTTTCCGCAAATAGCCGCCATGACCGGTAGCATGGAGATTCCCGGTGTTACTCAAAAGAAAGATGACCTGACGGGCTACTCACTGGCCCTGATTACGGCCAGGTATATTGGAGAGAATGGTGCATATGTGTCGGTTGTTCCGGAGTACAGGGATTTGTCGGGTGATGAAATCGACATGAAGAGCCTGACTTTCAAAACTGCCCTGAACGTGCCTCTGAACGACGCTCGCTCCTGGTGGTTGAATACCCGCTATGAGTTCTCCAAGACCGATCTGGATGTAAACGGTAAAGCCTTGCCGGGTGGTGGCTGGCAGACCGAGGCATGGATTGGCGTCCGTCGTTATTTCTAACCCCTTTCCCCCTTTGAAAATTATAAGGTCAATTTGAAACATCATTGCCTTGATGCTGCAGCTTGTCAGATCTCTTTAGTCTGTCTTCACTGGCCGGAAAAACCTCATTGGAGACTATCTTAGGTGATGGCGCCAAATGACCTACCCAATGACAGAAGAGCGGATAAAATACCTACCTGAATGAAGACAGGGTGGGTATCTGAAAGCACTTTGCTCAAGTTGCTTTAGCATGGAATGCTCAAATGACTACAGGGAACTCCCTAAAAGTTCTAGCTCCTGGAGAAGTATGGAGGAATGGGGATTGGCTAAGCAATGACATGAGTGATTAGCCGTAGGGACGCCTCCAATAAGCTTCTCCTATTCAGGGCATTGAAAAATGCCCTTTTTTTTAATGATGAACGTTACAAAACTATAGATTGGTGAAATGTACAGAATAGATAAACGGCTGCTGGCATCAGCAGTTATTGTCATCATATGTACTTGTATTGCGCTTGTGGCCAATGAAAGGCTGCGAGATGAAGCAGGGCAGGGTGGTGAATTAACTGTTAGGAACTCAGACCGGTCAGCAGAAGAGCTTGCCTGTCTTGCCAGCCCGGAAGGAAAATGGCTTCCTGAATATAATGAGTGCGAATATATGCCGGCCAATACCTGTCAGGAGTTAAAGGGTGAAATGAATGACTGCACTTCTGCCTGTCGCCACCATCCAGAGGCCGAAGTCTGCATCAGTTTGTGTGTTCCAGTCTGCAGTTTTGATCAGTAACCCTCCATTCACCGGTCAATTCATTGCCTCCATAGATATGACGGCATCCAGGTGATATGGCCTGGGTGCCGCCTGAACGTTGATAAAACTTGAATAGGTACAGCTCGCAAATATCCTGGCGCGAAATGACCTATTGCTGATCATGACAGCAAATATAATGTTCACCGACTACTTGTGGGTAGTGGGGCAAAGCTGTTAAATTGCATGAATATCAATACCAAATTCGATTTGGT
>JBPCXN010000268.1:0-5309 GCA_051008495.1 Endozoicomonas sp.
GGAGGCAAGATTTGGGGGCAATACCGACCCGCTATCCAGAATCAAAGCTCTGGAACATGCTGAACGTTATACCGTCCACAGGGATAATATCTCAGCCAGCGAATATGACTTTTTCTGTGAGTCTGAATAGGCCAGGCAGATAGAGCTGAGAAGCCTTGGGGGTAGTGGGCTTTTCATCCTGATGGAGAGCCGGGGCTTTACCATGCACTACAGCGAGCCGACATCGGCTACAGAGGGTTTCTGTCATCAATGGCAGGACATCACAGAAGGCATCGAGCAGAAAGAAATTGTCGCCTTCTTACAGGCTCCGATCATCTCCAGGACTCAGTATGAAGAGCTGAACCACAAGACAGAACCTCTGAAGAAGGAAATCTACAGCTGTCGTCGTTTTATGGCATGTGATGAACTGGGCATAACGCCTGAAGTACTGACTGAAGAAGATGTCCGATTCTGGATGAAGACCGGAATAACCCGTCTTCGCCGCTTTATGCAGTACCCTCGGAGCGATGGCAGTCAGTATCAGCCCAAACCGGATGCTGAAAACCTGCCCTTGTGCCACCGAAGTTTTGAAGGGATAGCTGTGAAAGTCTATCACGAACTGCTGTCGCCGTTATTTCCCGGCTGGGATTACACTCAGAGCTGGGGGGAGAAGGAAGCTGATAGGGTAGTAGACAAAGTCGAAGCCTGGCATAACAACGCCCCTTTCATGCTGAACCAGCTGAAACTGATTCCTGACAGCGTCATCAAAAACACCAGGCAGGGTGCGCAGTTCCAGAGGCCAAAGCACGCCTGCAACTTTGTCAATAATATGCTCAGGATGGCGGGGCTGACAATCGAAAGTCAGCAAGTGCGAACCGGGGAGTTTGATCGAGCCAACGGGAAAGAAAAACGAGTGCGAAGGTACAATATCAGCCAGGAATCGCTGGCAGTTATGCGACATTACGCCAATACCCGGGCGACGCACAGGCAAACAGGTTTGTCACACCTTCAGGGTAATAAATTAGAGGATTCAGACAGTGTGACAAACAGAGGTGTCTTGCCCGAGCTGGAACCTGAAGCCAGGCCAGCCATTACTATTGCTGCCAATAACTTTACCTTGATGAAGCAAAACCTTGATCTGATACCGGGACTTTCTGTAACAGCTGCCTCAAAATATGAGAAAATCCCGCCTATATAATTCCAGAGCACACGGACCCGCCCATGACCAGCGGCATCAACAAATCCAGACTCACCGAAACCGACATCATCACCAAGTTCATCCTGCCAGAGATAAAAAAAGCAGGCTGGGACGACATGACCCAAATCCGTCAGGAGGTAAAACTGCGTGATGGCAAGGTAGTGGTCCGTGGTCGTGTGGCTGCCCGCAAGAAGGTTAAGTCAGCTGATATAGTCCTGTACCACAAGCCCAGCATGCCGCTGGCGGTGATTGAGGCCAAAGCCAACAAACATGAGATTGGCAAAGGCATGCAACAGGCGCTGGATTATGCACGCCTGCTGGACGTGCCATTTGTATTCGCCTCCAACGGTGATGGCTTCATTTTTCACGACAAAACCCGTCTCTTAAACAGGGGCGCACAGCTGGAAACAGAAATCCGTCTGGAAGATTTCCCAACACCCCAGCAACTCTGGGAAAAGTTCTGCACCTGGAAAGGCTACACCGAACAACAGTTACCCATCATCACCCAGGATTACTACGATGATGGCAGTGGCAAGTCGCCCCGCTACTATCAGCTGCAGGCCATCAACAAAACCGTAGAAGCTATTTCTTCCGGACAAGACCGGGTGCTGCTGGTCATGGCAACCGGCACTGGCAAAACCTACACTGCTTTCCAGATCATCTGGCGATTGTGGAAAGCCAAAAGCAAGAAACGCATCCTGTTTCTGGCAGATCGTAACGTATTGGTCGACCAGACCCGCATCAACGATTTCCAGCCCTTTGGCAATGCCATGACCAAGGTGGAGAAACGCACTGTTGATCCGGCTTATGAAATTCATCTGGCACTGTATCAGGCACTCACCGGCCCGGAAGAATCCCAAAAAGCCTACAAACAGGTTGACCCAGATTTCTTTGATCTGATCATCATCGACGAGTGTCACCGTGGCAGCGCCGCAGAAGACAGCGCCTGGCGGGAAATTCTGGAATACTTCGGCAGTGCCGCACAGGTAGGCTTAACCGCCACGCCGAAAGAAACCGAAGAAGTGTCCAACTCCGACTACTTCGGTGATCCGGTCTACACCTACTCCCTGAAAGAAGGCATTGAAGACGGTTTCCTTGCGCCCTACAAAGTCGTGCGTGTGGATATTGATGTGGACGTACAAGGCTGGCGACCCACCAAAGGCCAGATCGACAAGCACGGCGAGCTGATTGACGACCGCATCTACAACCAGAAAGACTTCGATCGCACCATGGTGATCGACGAGCGCACCGACCTGGTGGCGCAAACCATCACCAACTACCTCAAGCGTACCGATCCGATGGCAAAAACCATCGTCTTCTGTAACGACATCGACCACGCTGAACGCATGCGTCGCGCTCTGGTGAATCTGAATCCGGAGCAGGTGGCAAAAAGCGACAAATACGTGATGAAAATCACCGGCGACGACGATTTAGGTAAAGCCCAGCTGGATAACTTTATCAACCCGAAAAAGCCTTATCCCGTTATTGCCACCACATCGGAACTAATGACTACCGGCGTTGATGCCAAAACCTGCAAACTGGTGGTGCTGGATCAGAACATTCAGTCCATGACCAAGTTCAAGCAGATCATTGGTCGAGGCACCCGAATAGACGACCGCTACAACAAACTCTGGTTTACCATTCTCGATTTCAAAAAGGCCACTGAACTGTTTGCCGATGAACGCTTCGACGGTGTTCCCGAGAAAATCATCAACACCACTGATAATGAGATCAACGATGAGAACACCGATCTCAACGACATCATCAATGGTGAAGAAGACGATTCTTTTGGTAAAGAGAATGAAGGGTTTGGTAGCGATTCAGAAGGCGTAGGCGAAGAGCAAGGTTCTTATGAAGTTGGCACAGGCGATGAAGCTCCGTGGATAGATGACGGCACTGACGAAGAGAATAAAGTCAGAAAGTTCCATGTGAATGGCGTCACCGTTAAAGCCGTTGCCGAACGGGTGCAGTATTACGACACCGACGGCAAGCTGGTGACAGAATCCTTCAAGGATTACACCCGCAAAACCATGGCAAAACAGTTTACCTCGCTGGATGATTTCACCAAAAAGTGGAACAATGCCGAACGCAAGCAGGCGATCATCGAAGAGCTAGAGGGCGAAGGCATACTCTGGGAAGTGCTCGAAGATGAAGTGGGCAAAGACCTCGACCCCTTCGACCTCATCTGCCATGTGGTGTACGATCAGCCCGCACTCACCCGCAAAGAGCGGGCAAACAACGTGAAGAAACGAAACTACTTCACCAAATACTCCGATACCGCCCAAACGGTACTCAGCTCATTGCTGGATAAATACGCCGACGCCGGTGTGTTGGAGATCGAGAACAAAAACGTTCTCAAGGTGGCACCCTTCACCGAGCTGGGTCGCCCCATCGAGATCGTGAAAAAAGGCTTTGGCAAGCCTGCTGAGTATGAAAAAGCCATCAGCGAACTCGAAGCCGAAATTTACCGAATCGCCTAAAATTTTCAGAAACAAAAGGCTGACCATGCTTGTCGTGGGTCGGCTTTTTGTTCTTAAACAGACTTCTTAAAGAGCACTCTATGTCGATCAGTTCCGTAATCAAATCCATTCAGGACATCATGCGTAAAGACGCCGGTGTCGATGGCGATGCCCAGCGACTGGGACAAATGTCCTGGCTGCTGTTTCTGAAAGTGTTCGATGCCCAGGAAGAAGAGCTGGAGTTTGAGCTGGACGACTACCGTCTTCCCATTCCCGAGCAATACCTGTGGCGCAGCTGGGCGGCAGATAACCAGGGCATCACCGGCGAAGAACTGCTGGAATTTATTAACGATGACCTGTTCCCAACCCTGAAAAACCGGGTTGCTCCGGTCAGCACCAACCCTCGGGGTTTTGTGGTAAAGGAAGCCTTCAGCGATGCCTTCAACTACATGAAAAACGGTACGCTGCTGCGACAGGTGATCAACAAGCTGAACGAGATCGATTTTACCGACTCCAAAGAACGACACCTGTTTGGCGATATCTACGAACAGATTCTCCGTGACCTGCAAAGCGCCGGTAATGCCGGTGAGTTCTATACCCCACGGGCAGTCACCCGCTTTATGGTCGACCGCATCAACCCGCAGTTGGGCGAAAGCATTATGGACCCGGCCTGCGGTACCGGCGGTTTTCTGGCCTGCTCCATGGATCACCTGCAGAAACAGGTAAAAACCACCGAAGATCACCAGGCCCTGCAAAAGCAGATTCACGGCGTTGAGAAAAAGCAGCTGCCACACCTGCTCTGCACCACCAATATGCTGCTGCACGGAATTGAAGTGCCGGTGCAGATCAAACACGGCAACACCCTGAACAAACCACTGTCCAGCTGGGATGAAGAGATTGATGTGATCGTCACCAATCCGCCTTTTGGTGGCACCGAGGAAGACGGCATTGAGAAAAACTTCCCTGCCGAACTGCAAACCCGTGAAACGGCGGATTTGTTCCTGCAGCTGATTATTGAAATTCTGGCCGGTTCTTCAGAAAAGAAAGGGGGTCGTGCAGCCGTGGTACTGCCCGATGGCACCCTGTTTGGCGAAGGCGTAAAAACCAAGATCAAGAAACTGCTCACCGAAGAGTGCAACCTGCACACCATTGTGCGCCTGCCCAACGGTGTGTTTAATCCGTACACCGGCATTAAAACCAATATCCTGTTCTTTACCAAAGGGGACGGCTCTAAAGAGAAAGCCACCAAAGATATCTGGTTCTACGAGCACCCTTATCCGGAAGGTGTAAAGAACTACAGCAAAACCAAGCCCATGAAGTTTGAAGAGTTCAAGGCGGAACAGGCATGGTGGGGCGATGAAGCCGACGGTTTTGCGGCACGGGTAGAAAACGAACACGCCTGGAAAGTCAGCATTGATGAAGTGATTGAGCGCAACTTCAATCTGGATATCAAGAACCCTCACGAAGGCGAAGTCATCAACCATGATCCGGAGGAACTGCTGGCGGATTATGCCCAGCAGCAGGATCAGGTTCATGGGTTGCTGAACCAGCTGAAAGATATTCTGGGTGAAGCACTCACCAGTAATCAGCAGGAGGCTGCTGAATAATGTCTGCTGTAGAGAAATTGATAACTGACAATATTGCTAACTGGGCGCTGGCGGTTCAGAAGCGTA
>JBPCXN010000269.1:0-4611 GCA_051008495.1 Endozoicomonas sp.
CTCCAGCTCATAGGTGTCGTTTAACAGATCCCACTTGTGCACGCCGAGGCTGTGATACGGCAGAATCTCAACCTTTTCGACATTCTTCATGGGCTCAACGAACTCAGCCAGAATACGGGCATATTGCGGATCAACGGTATAGCCATCTACGATCACATAACGAACCCAGGCCGGCTTGTTGATCTCATGCAGATAGAGGGCAAAATTCCGGGTATGTCGACCGGTCACATAAGTCAGCTTCTGATGCAGGTCCTCATCCATGTGCTTGATATCCAGCAGAACCAGGTCGGTATTCTCAAGCAGTCTCTCGACAGGCTCGGTAATGGACTTGGTAAAGCCGTTGGTATCCAGGCAGGTGTGAATGCCATGCTTACGACACTCGGCAAACAGCTCAGAGACAAACTCTGCCTGTAACAACGGCTCGCCACCCGTCACTGTCACACCACCAGTCAGGAAATTCTTGACCTTCAGGATTTCCTTAAACACCTCTTCATGACTTTTGACCTCACCGCCGTCACGCAGATCCCAGGTATCCCGGTTATGACAGTAGCGACAGCGCATAAGACAGCCCTGCATAAACACCACATAGCGAATGCCTGGCCCATCAACAGTACCGAATGAGTCTGTTGAATGAACACGACCAAGGGTCATATCTCTCTCCTTACAAAAAAAGGCCAGCACGGCTGACCTTTTCTCTTCACTGAAGGAGAAGGCAATCCACCATCAGAATAGCGGCAGCTTTCTCCCTGACAATCATCCTTTACAGGGTAGAAGTGAATGTCCTAGTGATGACGTCACGCTGCTGCTCTGGGGTCAGAGAGTTAAAGCGTACGGCATAACCGGATACACGGATGGTCAGAGAAGGGTACTTGTCCGGGTTCTCGACCGCGTCTTCCAGCATTTCACGGTTCAGAACGTTAACGTTCAGATGCTGACCACCTTCATGCTCGTCTTCGTGGTGGAAGTAGCCATCCATCAGGCCAACCAGGTTACGACGACGGTTGCCTTCGTCCTTACCCAGCGCCTTAGGCACGATGGAGAAGGTGTAGGAAATACCATCTTTCGCGTAAGAGAATGGCAGCTTGGCAACAGAGCTCAGAGACGCAATCGCACCACTGGTGTCACGACCGTGCATCGGGTTAGCGCCAGGACCGAAAGGCTGGCCTGCACGACGACCATCAGGGGTATTACCGGTCTTCTTGCCATATACCACGTTGGAGGTGATGGTCAGGATAGACTGGGTCGGGATAGAGTCACGGTAAGTCTTGTTGGAAGCCACCTTCTTCATGAAGGACTCAACCAGTTCACAAGCGATAGCGTCAACACGCTCCTCGTTGTTACCGAACTTAGGATAGTCACCTTCGATCTCGAAGTCGACAGCGATGCCGTCTTCGTTACGAACCGGTTTAACCTTGGCGTACTTGATCGCAGCCAGGGAGTCAGCAGCAACAGACAGGCCGGCAATACCGCAAGCCATGGTACGAACTACGTCACGATCGTGCAGAGCCATCAGGGAGGCTTCGTAGGAGTACTTGTCGTGCATGTAGTGAATGCTGTTCAGGGCAGTCACGTACTGTGTTGCCAGCCAGTCCATCAAGGTGTCCAGCTTGCTGTAGACTTCATCGTAGTCCAGCACTTCGGCAGTGATTGATTCAGCCTTAGGAGCTACCTGCAGACCAGTCTTCTCGTCAACACCACCGTTGATAGCGAACAACAGGGTCTTGGCCAGGTTGGCACGGGCACCAAAGAACTGCATCTGCTTACCAACAACCATTGGCGATACACAGCAGGCGATCGCGTAATCGTCGCTGTCCATATCCTTACGCATCAGGTCGTCGTTTTCGTACTGGATGGAGCTGGTGTCGATGGAGACTTTAGCACAGTATTCCTTGAAGCCCTGAGGTAGGCCTTCGGCCCAGAGCACAGTAATGTTCGGCTCAGGGGAAGCACCCATGGTGTACAGGGTGTTCAGGAAACGGAAGCTGTTCTTGGTGACCAGAGTGCGGCCGTCCAGACTCATACCACCAATGGACTCAGTAGCCCAGATTGGATCGCCGGAGAACAGCTGATCGTATTCTGGAGTACGCAGAAAGCGAACCATGCGCAGTTTCATGACGAAGTGGTCGATGATTTCCTGAGCTTCAGCTTCAGTAATGGTACCGGCTTTCAGGTCACGCTCGAAGTAGACATCCAGAAAGGATGCTACACGACCCAGGGACATGGCCGCACCGTTCTGGGATTTCACTGCAGCCAGATAGCCGAAGTAAGTCCACTGAACCGCTTCACGAGCACTGACAGCAGGAACGGAAATATCGCAACCGTACTTGGCGGCCATGGTTTTGATGTCCATCAGGGCGCGGATCTGATCCATGATCTCTTCACGCAGCTGAATGGTCTGCTCCAGGTTTTCACCGGATTCAAACACAGAATCCAGGGAAGCGTGCTGGGCTTTCTTGTCAGCCAGCAGCTTATCGATGCCATAGAGAGCCACTCGACGGTAGTCACCAATAATACGACCACGACCGTAGGCATCTGGCAGACCGGTAATGACACCGGACTTACGGCAGGCACGGATCGAAGGCGTGTATACGTCGAAGACACCAGCGTTGTGAGTCTTGCGGTAGTCGGTAAAGATCTTCTTGACGTTTTCGTCCAGCTTCTTACCGTAGACTTCACAGGAAGTCTCCACCATACGGATACCACCGTTAGCGATGATTGCACGCTTCAGTGGCTTCTCGGTCTGCAGACCAACAACGGTCTCCAGGTCCTTATTGATGTAACCGGCATCGTGAGAAGTAATAGTGGAAGGCAGGTCAGTATCAAAGTCGATCGGCGCGTGAGTGCGATTCTCTTCCCTGATACCTTCCATCACGTCAGCCCACAGCTTGTCTGTAGCGTCAGTGGAACCGGCCAGGAAAGAGTCGTCACCCTCATAAGGGGTGTAGTTTTTCTGGATGAAGTCACGAACATTGATGCTGCTTGCCCATTCACCCTGGACAAAGCCTTCCCAGGCAGAGGGAAGTTCGGTGGCTTGAGTGCTCATTGATTAAGCTCCTCGGTTTTTTGGAGATTCGTGGAAATTCTTCGCTGTGGAAACACCACCATATTCATGGTGTCTGGCCGGTGGCGTTTCATTAGGAGCCTGACCGGGAATAGCGGTCGAGCATACTCTTTATACAAGAGTCAGTAGATCGATTCAGATTTTTCACTGTATTTGTGCGAATAGTTGACCTATTTAAACAAATTCAGTGGGACTCTCATCCGCTTTCTATCAAAAAGTGGTCGATCTCCCTGGATTTTAAACCGACCTGCCTATTCTCGGTCAGGCTCCTGGGGGTCGCTCGTAGCTGCATGGAAGAGCCGAATTTTCCGGCGCCGCAGGAAAATTGCTTGTGGCCTTGAGCTATATCAAAATTCGGAGGGTGCCGTTTGTGTAAGATGCAGTATAACAACACTGGCGACTCTACCCGTGAGACCCTTCAGAAGCAGTGATTCGTATGCCTCGTTTGATGTGTTCGAAGTTATCTCATGTAAGGCTTTTCCACTATCGGGACTAATACCTACTCAATAACACCCTTAACAGAACAAAAAACAACAAAGGACATCACAACCCATTCCTGACAGGAAGTAACTGTAACCAACCAGTCATTTTTTAATGAACGGTACTTTTATAATTGAAACCTATTGATAGCCCCATCAAAAGCAATGAACAGCTATGAAACCCCTCTCATTTTTAAAATAGTTATTAAGGAAACCCTTAAATTCAAAAATATTATGAAACAAACATAATCCGAAAAAAACGAACTGCTATCATTCCATCCAATTCATTTCCCTGACAGCTTTGGCTTTTTAGCGGATTCGTTTATTAACACCCACTATTAAGAGCCTAAGTAACGGTTGCTTTATTTAGGTAATGCTACCTATACATCGCAAATAGGGGATTGTCTAACATCGAGCAACAAATAAAGACTTCAATTCATTCTGGGAAGAATTTCGTCTGGAGGCAGTGATGAGCAAATATATTTATTCCACTGTTTATGAACAATTTACTGGTTTAAAGCCACCTGAGCCAAAATCACACAAACCACGTCGCCGCCGAGGGTACGGCCACCCGTACAGGATGCGGCTGAACATGCAGGAATCCGAACACGAAGAAGGCGAAGAAGGCGAAGAAGGCTTCGAAGACAGTTATCAGGAAGAATTTACCCTGGAAAACGAACCTCGGGAAATCAGCAAACCTGCCCCTTCGCCCAAACCGATATACGAAGCCAGAGCTAATCTGCGTAATGCATTTGAAGACGATCACTCGTCGAAATTGCCGAAGGTCACCTACAAAAAACGGCGCCAGTATGAGCCTGAATTAAGAACCGAATAATTCAGCAGACTCCAGGCCTGTCTGCACTCATTGGGTTCATTCTTTCCAGATCGTTCTTATCTGCTTCATCAGGCCCGCTGACAGGCAACGGGCTCGTTACTGCTTTACCCTAGTACCCCGTCCCGCTGCAAATGATAGGTTCAGTGGTTCGTAAAGCGGCCATATGCAAGGCAGACTTGTGCAGGCGTAGTCATTCTACGTCAATCAAGTCTAACGCTGTCAGATGGCCGCTTTAC
>JBPCXN010000270.1:0-5114 GCA_051008495.1 Endozoicomonas sp.
AACCCTGAGCCGCTGGCTTGAGACGGTGGCGTGAGAATTTTTTGTCGTCGTCCGCTTTCCGCTGTCCGTACCCCGAAAGAAATGCAAGATATGTAGGTCGGATTAGGGCTTAAGCCCGTAATCCGACAATCTTTTCCATATGGCAGATGTCGGATTACGCCTGCGGCTAATCCGACCTACAGGGTTAAATCTTATTCTTCGGACTCCGATGAAAAGCGCAAAGCCACGGAATTCATACAGTACCGCTGTCCGGTAGGCTCAGGTCCATCCGGAAAAACATGCCCAAGATGGGCATCACAACTGGCACAGCGAACTTCTATACGCCGCATGCCGTGGCTGTTGTCTTCGAGGTAGACCACCGCCTCTTTATCCACCGTTTTCCAGAAACTCGGCCAGCCACAACCGGCGTCAAACTTGGTACCGGAATCAAACAACAGCTGGTCACAGCAGAGGCAGTGATAAGAGCCGTCCCGGTCAAAAATGGCGTATTCCCCGGAAAAGGGCCGCTCGGTACCCGACTGCCGACAGACACGGAACTGTTCATCGGTCAGCTCTTCCCGCCACTGGGCTTCGGTCTTTTTTATTTTCACAAGAAACCTCATTTCAGATGCACGAAAAAGACAAAGCCATCATAATGGCATTCCTGCTAATTGGTAGGTCGGATTAGGGCAGCAGCAGATAAGAATACACCATCGTCATCCCCGCGAAGGCGGGGATCCACTGCCGTGGTAGATTCCCGCCTGCGCGGGAATGACGGAAGCCGGCATATTTTGCCATGCCACTTCCCTTAGGGCTCATGCCCGTAATCCGAAAAAGTAGTTTTTACTATGAAAATGCAGAAAGCTTAAGCCCGACAGACTCATACGGGCTGCACAATAAATAACTTAACAATCGAAAATCGTCCCATTGTCGGAAGTCATATGAAGGAAATCGAGAAATCTCTAAAGCTGGACAATGTCTGTTACGACATCCGTGGTCCGGTGTTGCGTGAAGCCAAGCGTCTGGAAGAGGAAGGGCACCGGGTTCTCAAACTGAACACCGGCAACCCGGCGCAATTTGGCTTCGAAGCGCCAGAAGAGATTGTTCAGGACGTCATCCGCAACCTGCCCGACTCCCAGGGCTACTGTGACTCGAAAGGCCTGTTCTCGGCACGCAAGGCCATCATGCAGTACTGCCAGCAGAAAAACTTTCCGGAGGTGGGGCTGGAAGACATCATTGTCGGCAACGGTGTCAGTGAGCTGGTGGTGATGACCATGCAGGCGCTGCTGAACAACGGCGATGAAATGCTGATACCGGCCCCGGACTACCCGCTCTGGACTGCTGCCGTCAATCTCTCCGGTGGCAGGGCTGTCCATTACCTGTGCGATGAGCAGTCCGACTGGTTCCCGGATATCGAAGACATCAGGAGTAAAATCACCGCCAAGACCCGCGGCATAGTTGTCATCAATCCCAACAACCCGACCGGCGCCGTTTATCCCGACGAACTGCTTGAGCAGATTATCCAGCTGGCCCGGGAACACGACCTGATCATTTATGCCGACGAGATCTACGACAAGATTCTTTACGATGGCACTGAGCACACAGCCATGGCATCTTTAGCCAACGATGTACTGTGTATCTCCTTTAACGGCCTGTCCAAATCCTATCGCGCTGCGGGCTTCCGAGCTGGCTGGATGGTCGCCAGCGGCCCCAGGCACCTGGCCAGGGATTATCTCGAAGGACTGGAAATACTGGCGTCCATGCGACTGTGCGCCAACGTTCCTTCTCAGCATGCCATCCAGACAGCACTGGGTGGTTACCAGAGCGTCAATGACCTGGTTCTGCCCGGAGGGCGTTTGCTGCAGCAGCGCGACACCATCTACGAAATGCTCGACCAGATTCCTGGCGTCAGCTGCGTCAAGCCCAAGGGTGCGCTCTACGTTTTCCCGAAGCTGGACCCCAAGGTCTATCCGATAGTTGATGACCAAAAGCTGGTGCTGGATCTGCTGCTGCAGGAAAAAGTCCTGCTGGTACAGGGCACTGCCTTCAACTGGCCGACTCCGGACCATCTGCGGATCATCACCCTGCCCCGGGTGGAAGACCTGGAGTCGGTGGCCAGTAAACTTGAGCACTTCCTCAGCCGTTATAAACAATAAGGAAGGCGGTGAAACTGAGAATAGCGGATATTCGCTGCCCGTTGCCCGTTGCCCGTTGCCCGTTGCCCGTTGCCCGAGGCTTCATGATTTCACGGGTGACGGGAAGCGGACAACGGGTGACGAACGTTTTAGTTTGCTTTTAGAATGTTACTATCCTAAGAACCGGAAGTCGGCTTTCCTATTGAAAACCGGCTGCCTGAAAAGGGAACGGGTAACGGGTAACGGGTAACGGATAACGGATAACGGATAACGGGCATTATGGCCGACATTCATATTGATGAGTTTTTCTGCGACTGCTCCAGGGCACTGGTTCTGCTGTACAACAGCTTCCCGCGGCAGGTAACGCTCTACATAGACGACATTGTCAGTACCACTGCCACCGATGAGTTCGGTATTCCGACAAAGCGCCACCAGGCCTGTCTTGATGCTTTGCTCTGGCTGGCCGCTGAAGGGTATATCCGCTACCACGACCGGATAAGGCATGAAGGCCTGGACCAGGTGGTATTGACTGAACGGAGTTTTCTTCGTCTCAGTAAGCCTACGCTGGAGCCCGGCGCTGAAAACGCTCTGCCGCCCAGCGTTTCAAAAAAGCTGTCCACCCTGGCCTGGCAGATGCGCAAAGCTGTGAATTCAGGCAGCAGTGATGCCATTAACCAGGTGGGACTGGCCTTTTTTAACAGACAGTATAAAGAGAACGTAAAAATCAACGGTCATGATTGAAATCAGCGGTGAACACCACCATATTTCATCATTGAGAGAATAAATGAGGTAACCATTGCGGTAATGAAGAGAATCCTGCTGTTCCTGGCCACCAACCTGGCGGTCATCGTCGTCGCCAGCATCACCCTGAATATCCTGGGAGTAGGCAGCTTTATCACTGCCCAGGGTCTCGACATGAGCTCCCTGCTGGTTTTCTGTGCGGTATTCGGTTTTGCCGGCTCGCTGGTTTCCCTGTTGCTGTCCAAGACCATGGCGAAAATGGGCACCGGCACCCAGATTATCGACCAGCCCCGCACTGCCCAGGAGCGCTGGCTGCTGGACACCGTTGCTGAATTGTCCCAGAAAGCGGGCATTGGTATGCCGGAAGTGGGCATCTTCCCCTCACCGGAGTCCAATGCCTTTGCCACCGGCTGGAACAAGAACGCCTCCCTGGTGGCGGTCAGCCAGGGCCTGCTTGACCGTTTCAGCCCCCGTGAAGCCCGTGCGGTTATCGGCCATGAAATTGGTCACGTAGCTAACGGAGACATGGTGACACTGGCCCTGATCCAGGGCGTTGTGAACACTTTCGTTATGTTCTTTGCCCGGATCATCGGCTATGCCGTGGACAGCTTCCTGCGCAAGGACGACGACAGTGGCGGTGTAGGTATTGGTTACTACATCACCAGCATCGTCGCAGAGATTGTCCTGGGTATTCTGGCCAGCGCCATTGTTATGTGGTTCTCCCGCAAGAGGGAATTCCGTGCCGATGAAGCCGGCGCCAGCCTGGCCGGTAAGGGTGACATGATTGCCGCCCTGGAAAGGCTCCGTTCAGAATACGATGCGCCCAGCGCCATGCCCGCCACAATGACCGCTTTCGGCATCCGCAAGGGTGGTCAGGGGGGCATGCTGGCCGCCATGTTCACCAGCCACCCGCCGCTGGAAGACCGGATTCTGGCCCTTCAGTCCATGCGTTGATTTTTGTTTTTCCTGAAAGGCGTCTGAGTAGCGTAGGTCGGATTAGGGCTTTTCCGTAATCCGACAATGCTGGGCAGGGCTTTGCGAGGTGTCGGATTACGAATCTGCGATTCTAATCCGACCTACGTTGCTACACTACCGGGTTAAGGATGCCCGGCGTTTTTTGGAACAGGCAGGGATAACACCATGAACACCATGAACACCATGAAATACCGGGACTACATTGCCCGTATCGAGTTTGACAGTGAAGACCGCATTTTTGTCGGCCATCTGGCTGGCATTAAAGATATTGTCGGCTTTCACGGCTCAACGGTGGATGAGCTGGAACAGGCTTTTCATCAGGCTGTAGACGACTACATAGCCATCAGCGAAGAGACAGGACGGCCTGCCCAGAAACCTTACTCAGGCAATCTTATGCTGCGTATCCCTCCCGATGTTCATGCGGCTGTGGCCACAGCAGCGGAAATTCACGGTAAAAGCATTAATCAGTGGGCTGGGGAAGTTCTGGGGAATGCGGCGGATTTTTGAGAATAGTTAAAAATCATGATCGCCGCCCTGGAAAGGCTCCGTTCAGAATACGATGCTCCCAGCGCCATGCCCGCCACCATGACCGCTTTCGGCATCCGCAAAGGCGGTCAGGGAGGCATGCTGGCCGCCATGTTTACTAGCCATCCACCGCTGGAAGACCGTATCCTGGCTCTGCAGTCCATGCGTTGACCCTTGTTTTTCCTGAATGGGGTCAGTAGCGTAGGTCGAATCAGGGAAGTGGTGTAGGTCGGATTAGGTCTAGGTTTCGCTCCCATGCTCCTGCGTGGGAGCATGATGCAACTCAGGTATGCGTTGATCCCATTCAATATATACAATTCGTTCCCATGCCCCGAGTTGGAACGTATCTCATTGATTTTTCTTATTTAAATATTGATTTCACTGATTTAGGCCTCGCTCCCATGCTCCTGCGTGGGAGCGTGATGTAACTCAGGTATGCAAATATTAACCCCACTGATTTTTGAAGCAAAATCAGTTTTATTTTATTGGATTCTCAATGGGGCGGCGCGAACAGGGCAGAGGCTAATCCCTTTGTTGTATTGTTGCTGGGTGAAATTCTATTACTATTAAAGAGTGGCGGTAACAATATACTCCCTTTATTTCTCTGTTTTAAAAGGAAAAGGACTTACCAAATGATATCACTCATAAAATCCAATTCCTTTTTCTTGAACGTTATTGCCATTGTTTTGTTCTCATCATCAATAATCGCCGCCCCCCTGCCAAATCTGTCCAACCATGAGCTAAACAAAGCCCTTCGTG
>JBPCXN010000271.1:0-9343 GCA_051008495.1 Endozoicomonas sp.
GAGCCTGTCGGACTTAAGACTATTTCGGCCTGAAATCCAGGAAGAGCGGCCAGATTTTCCGTTGAATTTGCTTAAATAGGTCAACTATTCGCACAAATCCAACGAAAAATCTGACTCGCTCTACTGACTCTTATCATGAAGAGCATGCTCGAAAGCATAAGTCCGACAGGCTCCTAGTCATGCTGCAGTATACAGGAGCACAGACCATAATCGCTCAGGTCTTCTCCGGTACAGCAAGGAGAGTGCACTGGTAGCCTGCAGAAACCACGGCATTACCACAGGCGATGTAGAAAATGGACAGAGCGATAACTGTGACTGAAAAGCCATCCAGAAGACTGTTCAGACTCCAGAAACCTTCAACCGCCATTAGATAAAAGCCAAAGGCGTAAGGGATGTAACCAGCTAGTTGATTAAACTTTGGGCAGATTCTGTTGTTGAAAAATATCAGCTTCCCGGTGAGCTGGGTATACTCCGTACACAGCACCAGAAGCGACAATAAAGAAGCGAGCAACAGGTTCGGCCTGCCAATCTCTACTCCTTCCATGAACAGATGAACAGAAATGCCGAGGGTTAGTACGCTCAACAGTAAAATGGCCCTTGGAGCCAGCTTTTGAAGAGATGCAGACGGCTGATAGATTTTCATTGTTTTCCCCCTCTTCATGGTAGTGTCTGGGTAGATTCACCAATAAGACGACTACGTTATACTACGTATGTCTGGGAGGGGGGTTGACCTGGCGCAATGGTTGCTAGTGTTTTTCCGTACCTGATTAGTCCATTGACAGCTCTTCCGAGCCTTCGTAGATTTTTCCGAGAGCCTTGACCTGAACCCGGTTCTGTTCCGGATAAACGACAACATCATCCTTGCACCTCTGCCCCATGACCAGAAAGCGGCAGACTTCCTGTGAGTGGTTATACAAAGCATGGGCTTGCTGATCGGTTCCCGGCAGGAAACAGGCGTAATCGCCGGCGCTGAGGTGAATGCAGTCTTCTCCATGCAGCAGTGTGGCTTCACCTTCAACAAGAAAAATATGTTCTTCTTCCGCCGTGTGAAGATGCAGCGGAGAGGACTGTTTGCCTGGCGACAGCTCAAGCATCACCATGCCCAGTGCTCGCCCGCCGGCGGCACTGCCCAGGTGTTTGCTGCGGCTTCCATACCGGTCGCCATGACTCCATTCTTCCCATTCAATCTCGTCGATATTCACAACCATGCGGATTCCCTGTGTCTGCGTCAGTGTTGCTTAAAGACTGATTGTATAGAGTTTCATATCAAACCGGCACTTCAGCGCCTGCCTCTGCTCCAGACTCTCTCTCTGGGGCGGCTTGATATGCCAGTAATGAGGTGTCATGGCCAGCAGGTCGAGAATCTGTTGCGATGAGCCGAGCTGCATTTCTCCGGATACTGACTGGTTGCCCACAAGAGAGAAAGGCTTCGGCAGATCCTGAACCAGTTTGTCCACAGGGTAAGGGCGCACGTCCTCATAGATGGCTTCACGCAGTTCCTGCAGGTGGTTCTGACCGGGCGCCAGCACCAGGATATGACCACCCGGTTTCAGGACCCGGGCAAACTCCCGCCAGTCACAGCGGGAGAAAACGCTAACAATAATGTCCACGGACTGGTCGACAATGGGTAAGTCGCTGACGCTGGCCACCAGCCACTGAACGTCTTTTCTGCGACGACAGCAGGCCAGAATCGCCGGTTTGGAAATATCCACCCCACAGACCGAAGCATCTGGCACAGCATTTTTGATACTGGCCGTGTAATACCCTTCGCCACAGCCTGCATCCAGGATCGCCGGTTGCGGGTTGCCTTTCACAAGCCGGGTTGTTGCCTCAGTCAGCGCACTGGAGACCGATGTGTAGCAGCCACTGTCCAGAAAACGGTTGCGGGCCTGAACCATCTGCTTGTCGTCACCGGGGCTTTTGCTGCGCATCCGATTGCTGGGCAGAAGGTGCAGATACCCTTGCCGGGCACGATCGAAACGGTGGTTGCCGGAGCAGCTAACGCCATTTTCCATGGATTGCAGTGGGCTGTGGCACACCGGGCAGCGAAGAGTAATGGACATGCTTCTGATAACAGGCTGAAGTTGCGAAGGTCGGCCAGTCTACAGCAGTTTAAGGCGTATTGTCGGGACTTTTTCCCGGCAATACGGCCAACCGCTGGAAAAACTGATTACTTCAATAATGGGTGGTTATCCGGCAGCTGTCGGGAGATCCACAGCGCCAGCTTGCGCTTCATATTGGGCTCGGTCTCTTCACCTTTCACCAGGGGCTGCACCAGCTTGTCATGCACCAGTAACCGGTAAATGTATTCTATCTTCTGCTTGGCTGAGTCCGTGGCCTCAAATTGTCCCACCTGGCGTTTCAGGGCATAGATTTCGCCAACCCGCAGGGCTTCCCTGACCAGTTCCGCTTCATTCTTGAGTTTTTTCATAGTGTGAGGCTCTTTCCCTTCAGACAGCTACCCGGTTGATCATAGCAATCCTGCCGGGGCATTTGTCTTTTTATTCTAAACCGCGCCCAGATAGAAAAGAGTAGTTGGCAAGTTCATTCATGGGCGCGGTTTTAATCAAAAAAAGCAAGTTGTTTCTGGCCGCATTCCTGCGGTTGTTTCGCGCAAGCGCGAAACGATGAAGAACTCCGGTTTCGAGCTGGATGGGGTTTAGGCGTCCCTGATTGTCGTCAAAAATTCGATGATTCTGGTTGACTACGACAACCAGATGCACAAAGAAGGACATGACATGATCCAATGAGTCATTGTCTCCAGGCGGTAAGTATCTTCCTGATTTTCTCCACCCCTTTCTCTATCTCTGTTGGTGAGCTGTTGGTGAAGCCCAGCACCAGACCGAATTTCTTGTTGTCCCTGAAGTAGTAGCTGCTGAGTCGTGAACAGAGAATGCCACTCTGTCGCAGCTGTTCATAAACCGCCTGTTCTGGCAGGGGCGAAGTAAATTCGAGTACCAGGTGCATACCGGCTCCGTACTCATGAATTCGGCACCAGGGCTTCAGTCCCTGGCAGGCTTCCAGCATGACTTCCAGGGTTTTGGCGTAGAGCAGCCTCATGCGTTTCAAATGACGGCTGAAATGACCTTCCTGCATAAACGCTGCCACCGTGGCCTGGGTATGTAGGCTGGTATCGCCGGAATGTTCCATCTTGGCTTTGACAAAGGTGCTTACCAGCGCCTGCGGCAGCACCAGATAACCTAGTCGAAGAGCCGGGAACAGGACCTTGCTGAAAGAGCCAATATTGATCACCTGCTGTTGCCGGTCCAGACCCTGGAGACTGGAAAGAGGCCGGTGCTGGTAATGGTATTCACTGTCATAGTCGTCTTCCAGAACCCAGCACTGGTTCTGATAGGCCCATTCCAGAAGTTCTGCACGGCGTTCAAGCGGCAGTACCGGCCCCATGGGATACTGATGGGCAGGAGTGACGTAAATCAGCCTGGGGTTTTCGGTCAGACCATCCAGTTTTTGCACCATCATACCCTGGTGATCGACAGGGCAGGGTACCAGCTCGGCACCTGCAGCCAGCAGGGCTCTTCGTGCCCCTAGGTAGCCGGGGTTCTCCAGCACCGCCTGGTCGCCAGAGTTCAACAGCAGCCGTGCACAGAGGTCGAGAGCCTGCTGGGCGCCGGTGGTAATCAGAATCTGTTCAGCCTCGCAGTTAACTGCCCGGGAACTGCGAACATAGTCGGCAACGGCCTCCCGCAGAGGTTGATAGCCCATGGGATCGTTGAACCCCATGATCTCTGTCAGACCGGCCGATGGCACCTGCTGTTGCAGGCGGTTCCAAACCTTTGCCGGAAAGGCTCGAAGGTTTGGTACACCGACACAGAAACTCTGGTTGGTCTGTCCAGAGCGGATTGTCTCCCTGCTCATCAGTTCTGCGTAATCAGACAACTGCAGTCTGGCGGCACCAGAATGGTTGACTGTCGGGAGCGGCTTAGCGCTATGCCAGGTTTCCGGAAGAACCTCTGCTATGTAAGTTCCCGAGCCCTTTCTGGTCTCCAGGTAGCCCTCGGCAAGAAGCTGGTCAAAGGCGGCAATAACGGTGTTTCGACCCACGCCCAGGTCACCGGCCAGGGCGCGGCTGGAAGGCAGGCGGGTGCCCGGGCGCAGGCGACCATCCAGTACCTGTTCTCTGAGAGCAAGATAGAGTTGCCGGAACATGGCTGTGCTGATGTCAGAATCAAGGACAAGGTCAGGCATTTCTGCCAGGGGCATTCGCTCGGACAGTTTCCCGGTCATGAAAGTGGTCCCATCTTTTTTTTACAACTGGCTCTCATCGTGGCACCAGCTCCTTTATAGCATGGGGAAGAACAAAAACAGAGGAACAGGAGGGAAGGCTTGTGGAAACACTCAAAACAACAGATAAAACCCGGCTTAAAAGAGGGCCGTCCCGGGCCGTGTTTGATCGTGAAATGCTTAACCGGATTTTTGATGAAGTACGCGTGGCTCACGTAGGTTTTGCGGTGGAAGAGCAGTCTTATGTGATACCCATGCTTTGCTGGCGGGTGGGCAGGAGACTGTATATTCATGGCAGCAACGGCAGCCGCATGATCAAGGCACTGACCGAAGGCGCCAATGCCTGTGTAACAGCGACGCTGGTGGACGGCATGGTACTTGCGAAGTCTGCGTTCAATCACAGCACCAATTACCGGTCTGCTGTAGTCTTTGGGCAGTTTCGGAAAGTCGAGGATGAAGCTGAAATCAACGAATCCCTGCAACTCTTTATGGAACAGATTGCGCCTGGTCGTTGGGATGAAGTCCGGTCTCCTTCCGAGAGCGAACTGAAAGCCACAAGCATCCTGTCCATTGAACTGGAAGAGGCTTCAGTCAAGGTCCGGAGCGGCGGGCCTATGGTACTGGAAGATGACCGGGATCTACCGGTCTGGTCTGGCGAGATGGGACTGAAGCAGGTTCTGACCACCATGGTGCCTGACGAATATACCGGTTCAGCAACAGAAGCTCCGGATTACAGGGCTGCCTGGGACTGATGTTTTGAAAAATTGAACTCCGCCTGATGAACAGAGTCCAAGCAGTATTCCAAAAAATTACCAGGAACAATGCATGGATTGTTTAATCAGGAAATATTCAGCTATTTGTCTGCTCTGCCTTTCCATGGGCGGCTTTGCTGCGGGCATGGATGAAAGTAGGTGCTATGAATATATCCCCGGACTGAGCCACTCAGCCGAAGTCTGCACTGGTGAGAAACCGCTTTCTGGCGGCGTTCATGACTTGAAAGACCTGCGGCCACAAAAGATTCAGGATGACCTTTATGCCGGTAAAAGCGCTATTGCCGGTTACGGTCTTTTCACGAAAAGGCCGATTCTGGCTGGAGAAGAAATATATACGCCCTATGGCGTCTGGGTAAGAGGGATTAAACTGTATGACGGGAAGCGGCTTGCCTGGTATATGGATAATGGAAAGCCGGTGATACTGAACGAAACTCTTGGTCAGGAGGTGCGCTGGAACAGGTCGGAATTTCAGGTTCCTGATTTAGGGCAGGGAGTTGAACTTGATACGAACTGTGTTGAAAGCCCCGTTATGAATTTCGGAATTCTGGATGTTACTACATTGTCCTATCAGAATAATGCCGATTATAGTGCTCAGAAGGCATGGGAGGACTTTGGGGTAAGAATACCTGAGACCTTTGCAATAGTTTCTAATCCAAATGTCCATTGGAGTACTGGTTTCAGTGCAGATGAATTTGCAGAGGTGAAAAAAATGCTGGGAGTAACCCCGGCATCAATCAAGTGTCTCAAAGCCAGGTACCCATATGAATTTTGTGGCATCCAGACCCCGCTTAGCCTGTCCTTTTTGGGGCTCCTTCGTGCTACCCCTCTCATTGCCTTAGAGGATATTGAAGCTGGGGCCGAACTGGTTTTTAACTACAATGAAATGGCAGATTGTTATTTTGAAACTGCTTATCGTTATATTGACAGAGCTGAAGATTATGAGGCTAATGTCGACTATTATCTGCCCCTGATCGAATATGTCGAGCTACAGATCGGTCGTCATCTCAATCCGAAATAGACCAGAACCGTTCAGAATAATCATGGCAAAACCGATGATTTCTCTGAGCCTTCATTCAGGCCCGGGGCTGTCTTCCGGGCCAACAGCCGATCAGTTTTTTCTTGATCAAGCCTGGTGAGCAGGCGGCGGTTGCTTTTCCTGAACTTGTCGAGTTCTTCACCTGAAAGGCTTCTGCTTTTGGGCAGCCTGACTGTCATCGGGTCTACCGCACGACCATTAACATACAGCTCATAATGCAGGTGTGGTCCGGTAGACAGGCCGGTATTGCCCGTCTTACCGATTAGGTCTCCTTTCTTTACCAGCTGTCCCTCCACAACCTCCAGACTGTTCAGGTGCAGATAGCGGGTTACGTAACGGCGTCCGTTGCGCAGTTCTATATAGTTACCGGCCGCCGGGTGGTTAAGGGTCGCTTTGCTGACAACTCCATCAGCAGGGGCAAACACCGGTGTCCCGACAGGTACTGCCCAGTCCGTTCCCAGGTGGGGCCGGGTTTCGCCAGTGATAGGGTGAATCCGGCTCAGGCTGAAGGATGAGCTGACTCGGCCCGGCTTACCCAGCGGGTATCTTGCAAATGCGCTGCCGAGCAGTTTTCCTTCCGGCGTATAAAATTGACCATCGCCGTGCAGTAGTGCGGTCAGAGTGCGGTCTTTCTGTTGGAAGCGGGCTGCCACTATGCCGCTGTTTGTGGGTTTGTCTGTTTCCAGCTCCTGCTCCAGCAGCAGTTCAAAACGGTCACCAGTTTTGAGATCACGGTTGAAATCGATCTGCCATTGAAAAATATTGGCGAACTGTAGAATGGTTGATGCACTCAGACCTACAGCCTTGCCGCTGTGATAGAGGCTGTTACTGATCTCAGCCGTTACCCTGATCAGATTGGGTTCCTGGTCTGTGTCATCCAGACGAACCGACATGACAAAACTGTTCCGGGTTCGCTCGAAGAAGACGTTTTCCCCGGTGATCAGTGGCAGGTTCAACATCATCAACCGCCCCTGTTCGTCCACCTGGTAGCGTGCAACAGGAACCCTCCGCAGTCGGCTCAGATACTGTACCGAGCCTTCCACTTCGAACAGGTCCATGAGATCAAATTCCGACAGCCCCTCATTATGAAAAAACGTCCAGATACTGTCGTTTTCCTCAACAGGGTAGAGGTACCAGAGGCTTTCATCACCTTTTTCCTGAATAGCGGCGGTGAGTGGGTCCTGCTCTGGATCCTGCAGGGCTTCCGGGTTGTCAATATCAAAGAACGAAGCGCTGGAAGTATCTCCGGTCTCAGCCTGGGAGATATTGGTAAAACTGCAGAAAAAGATCAGGCAGGTGACAGTCAGGAATTGGCGAATGACTATGGGGGGCTCCTTTGGTTAGCACCTTGGGCAGGGTGTAATTCACCGGACAGTATTACGTTGAATGGCTTTAAACACTATTAAGGATTTCACGGAAGAATGTAAGGCTTCGTACCCGGTTTCAGTGGAGAAGTGTGAACTGAGCTTGCCAGTATGATTTTATCTATTGCGAACTGGTCCTGGCAAATTGATACAGAGCCAGCTCGACGATCAGGTTGCTGCCAAGGGTCATAATAGAAGAAAGCACGAGATTGGCGCTGACCGGTCCGGACCGAGGGCGCTCACAGCTACAGTGACGGTCGATGGCGTGTGTGGCGTATATAGCCCACCCGCACAGATAGACTGTTACAGCCAGGATAGGGCCAATCACTTTCCACTCGAGAGCAGTTCCACTGGATTCATTGCCTGAGGTCGGGGAGGTAGAACCGGAGGTAGCATTAAAGTCTGGCTCCAGACCTGAACCAGAGAGGTCTTCGGTTAGCTGACGTTTGTGAAAAAGGCGTAAAGGTTTGTCACCACCGTCTGTTAGCGGATTCAACTCAAATAGATAGATGTTTCCAGATATTTTCCCCGTATTGACCTGGCTCAGTTCATTCATACTCTCACCGGATTTAAGGTGATATACGAAAATGGGTGGTTTTCCAGTTACACTTCGCGACCCTGTCACGGGATGATTTTTGGCTGGCCGCATAACAACAAACTGGGTTCCTGATAATAGCTGGATGCCTGTCTTGTTCCTGTCGAGCGAATCAATGAACTCAATTTTGTTTAAAGGAATTCGCAATAATTGAATCACTTTCACGGCATCTTTTTTTTGTTGCAGGGAAACCAGGTTTGAAAAAAGCCCAGGCAAAGTATGTGCGTTCAAACAGGTTGTGAAAAAGCAAAAAGCTGAAAATACAACGGTTGACCCAAGCTTTATCATTGTTCAGGGTTTCCGTGAAATTTGCACGGTAGAAGCATAGTTCAGATCAGCGGTTCTGGCTTGAACGAGAAGAAGCAGACGTCAAAAGATATGGAAGATGGGGATAAGCCCCTGCAGATAAACTATGCAGGGCCTGTGTTAGCTCACTGCTGTCCGGTTAAACATACCCTAGCTTCTAGCTTCTAGCTTCCAGCTTCTAGCTCCTAGCTCCAAGCTGCTCTGATTCTGGGTCAAATTGGCTTTTATTCTCCCTGGCGGGTCGTTAAACAGTTCCAGCAGTGGACGGCGACTCGTCAAGTTGAGACTGATCTTTCTGGCTATTTGTTGTAACGATAACTTGGAGTAGGTAGTAATCTGAGCAAGACGCAGCAACAGGTAGGCAATCATGGCAGTCAATACCTGAATCTTGACAGCGTTTTCGCTGCGCCCCAGAAAGCGTTTGATCTATTTGAAAAACAGCTCTATCTGCCACCTGGCTTTATAAAGGTCCGCAATCTCCTGAGCCGTGCGCTCAAGGTCATTGGTTATAAACGAGAGCACTTTATCGTCTTCTTCTCTGCGGGTCGTTACGCGTCTGAGGTTGGCTGGGCAATCCTTTTTGGCCTTCGCAGATGCGAGACGAATGATCTGATCTTCCAGAATGTGTCCGGCTGTGGTTTCTCGTATTTCCACAACCTCGTATACGGCATTTGACTTCATGCGTCCGACAAAACGCGTTCCCTGCTGCGTGAGGCTGAAATACCAAGCATTGGTGCCGGGGCAAGAAATGACCAGTTAGCTGACAGTTTTATTCTTTTTGCGCTTCCGTCGGGATTTGGAAGCGTGAGTTTCCATGATACTGATGACCTGTTTGAAGCGTTGCTCATCCTTTTTGAAGAGATATCTGAGTTTACTTAACAGTTGCTCCATGGCCTCTGCCGGGTGAACAGGCTTACTGAATTGATAGAGGGTAAAAACCCAGCGAAGCTTCTCGACCGGGTCGGCAGTGGCAAGCACAGAAGCATGGTTTGCTTTATCATCAATTAACAGGTCGACCAGCTCGTCC
>JBPCXN010000272.1:0-10401 GCA_051008495.1 Endozoicomonas sp.
AAAATCCAGAAAGAGCGGCCAGATTTTCCGTTGAATTTGATTAAATAGGTCAGCTATTCGCACAAATACAGTGAAAAATCTGACTCGATCTACTGAACTTTATCCTCGACCGCTAATCTCAGTCAGACTCCTAGTTCACTTCCACCGTCAACATTATATTCACATTACTGATTTCAAAGCGCAAGCGGCTCAGGTTGGCAGCAGATTTGCATCAGTTCATTCTGTTAATGAATCGGGCATTCTGGACTGCCTGGCGAAAGCTGTCATAGCTTTTTCTATGCCAGTACAGAGCCTTAATGAGATTAATAAAAGCCTGTGTCTGCATTCGCCTGTCCCGGGGTTCATCTTCTGTATGGAACCAGTGCCAGGATGGGTAGCGATTGAGCATCCAGGCAGTTAGACGAACCAGGGTCAAAATGGATTGCCCTGCACTTATTGTTTCGGCTTAGCCGCTGCGCCATGACGGCTGCGGCAGCTTTCTGCAGTTGCGGAGAACCTGTTTTAAACATCAATTTGAACAGGCTTGGAGACTTTGAATAAATGGACTTAACAGTGCCCAGTCCGGCCAGGGTTTCATCGCCCTGCCAATGCTGAATAATAAAGATAACCCGGCCAAAATGGTCAGAATCGGGTTTTAACTGAAATTCCCGCCAGGCCAGGTCAAGTGCGGTGCTCTTGTATTCGACCTGGCCACCAAATTGAAAATCTCGCTGGTTCAGAGCCAGCTGAACTTCCGGTTTTAAACTGGCTAGAAACAGATAGAACTGATGATTTCGCAACTGAGCCTGGGAAAGCCTGCTAATAAAGATGACAATCAGATCATCCTGCCCTGCACAGCAGATCAGCCCAAAGCCACTGTCGAAGTCGATGGGCGTATGCAACAGGGCTACAACAGGAGTAGTCAGCAGGAAGAAAACGGGAAACAGAATCACCTGCAGTGGCAACATGACAAAAAGCAGCACCCTTGGTGCCCGAAGTATGAAGTGTTACTCTATATAGACAATGAAACAGCCGTGCGCAGAATCCCTCCTGATGTGCAGCATTCCAGCCCCACGAAGTCAGCCCGAGTAAGATATGGTATTTCTTGAATACGCCTGACTGAGAGTTGCCAAAACCGGAAAGCCGGTCACTGGAGGCAACCCAGGGAAGAGATGCAGGATGAAGGTTATCGCTCAGATTAAGTTCAGACGGAATTGATCCTTTTTCGATTTTGGCGAGAAGCCAGTGAGCGCCGGCATGACAAACTGTATTTCCGTCTTTTTCAGCACAGCCTTTGAGATGTATGCGCTACAGAGTTCTTTTGAGAGGCTTTAGGCAAGTACATGGTTTCAATGGATTTGACGCGTTCAGCCTGAGCGAGAGTTTTCGTGGTAAGGTGCAAGTGTGCGGGAATACTGGACGTCTTTCAAACACTTGGAACGCTGGCACGGAAGCCCTTGCTCTGGCCGCTTTATGAACCACTGAACCCGTCAAACTCATTGAGATCATGTACTAGGGCTCAAACCTGACAATATCCCCGGTCAGCTCCAGCTCGGCCTGCATTTTGGCTTTCAGTTCCTGCAATTCTTCAGTTCTTACTTCAGGCCCGATGAGAACCCGGTAAAGGCGTTGATTATTCTTGCCGTAGACTTCCCGTATATAAGCAGTATGCCCCATGGCCTTGAGGTCACTGACAAGTTTCAGGGCATTGTCCCGAACGGAAAACGACGCCAGTTGCAGAGACCAGGCTTTAAGGTGGCCCTCTGAATCAACCCCGGGACTGGTATCCTGCTCAGACTCAGGCTCCTGCTCAAACTCCCTGACTTCCACTGCTTCAGCGGGTACATCAAGCACTCCGAAAAAAGAAGGTGGCTGAGGCGAAGGCGTCAGCGGCTCAAGGCTTGCCTTCACCATGGGATGATCCTGCCCGCCGGTGAAAATGGCGGGAGCGAGAAAGATCAGCAACCCTATCAGCACCAGAGCACCCAGAAGACGTTGTATCAATCCTTTGAGCATTATTTAACCCCTGATGAAAGTGGCCTGTTTAAAGAGTTTGATTGTCCAGCACATTCATGACCGCTGCAACTGTCATGAATGAACCCATCACAAGAATACGGTCTCCCGGTACGGACTTGCTCAGCAGTTCCTGGAAACCTTCCGGAACACTTTGTGCAACACTGACGCTGCCACCGAAACGTTCAATGTCGGTTGCCAACTGTTTTCCCTGAAGAGCCCTGGGGGATTCAAATGCTGTCGCTACCCACTCATCAGACAGGGGAGACATTATTTCAGTCACCGAAGCGTGATCCTTGTCGCTGTACATGGCAATCAGCACACGGGTCAACCCAGGAACAGGCTGGCTCTGAAGCTTTTCAACCAGACGTGCCGTTGCCTGAGGGTTGTGGGCCACATCAAGAACCACTTCAACCGTTTCCCGCCGGGCATTCTGAGCGGATAGTTTCTGGCAGCGACCTGCCAGCGACGATTTGGAGATTCCATCACGAATGTGCTCGGCAAAGATGGGCTCCGGCAAAAACTGCAAAGCCTGGATGGCTGTCGCGGCATTATCGATAAGCAGATCAGGCATAGGCAGGCTATCAATGGAAACCTGTTCGCCAAGAGCGGACAGGCCCTGCCAGTTCCAGCCACCCTTAGTAATCTCTAGATTAAATTCAGAGCCCCGGCGGTATAAGGCAGACTCCAGACGAACGGCCTGCTCAATGACCGTACGGGGAACCTCGACATCACCGTAAACAACCGGTTTTAACGGCCGCATAATGCCGGCTTTTTCCCTGGCAATGGCTTCAATGCTGTAACCAAGCCACTCTTGGTGATCCAGTCCCACTGTGGTGATAACAGAAACATCCGGCTCAATCACATTAGTGGCATCCAGTCGTCCGCCAAGACCCACTTCCATCAATGCGATATCAACATTGGCTTTCTGGAAACAGTTCACAGCCACCAGAACGGCAAATTCAAAATAACTCAGCCATGTGGACTCACGGGCCGCATTAATTTGCGCGAATGATTCGCAGAGCTGTGCATCGCCGGCTTCAGAGCCATTAATCCGTACTCGCTCGTTGAAGCGAATCAGGTGAGGTGATGTATAAACACCCACGCGATGACCGGCCTGCAGAAGCATCGATTCCAGCAGGGCAACAGTAGACCCCTTGCCATTGGTGCCGGCCACAGTAATGACAAAAGGCGCCGGGGAAAGCAGGCCGTGCTTTCCAGCCACGCTCCTGATTCTGTCCAGGCCAAGCTCCATTTCATGTTCAGGACGGGTATTTTCCAGCCAGTCCAGCCAGTCGGCCAGCGTTTGGTAAATCATCAGGGAATCCTTGATAAAAAACGCGAAGGGTTAAGCAAGAAGAAAGACAGGGCGTCATTCAGTGACAAGATAACAAAAGAAAAGGCAGAAAACCGGCCAGCCTGCAGGCTGGCCGATTCGATATCAGACGGGCTCCGCCAGTATGTCGTCGTCACCGACTTCCGTAAAATCACTGTCTGGTTCGGCAACGGACTGAACGCCCTGCATTTTACGACAAAGTCTGGCCAGGGTACTGCGCATCTCCAGGCGATCAACAATCATGTCGATAGCACCGTGCTCCAGCAGGAACTCACTACGCTGAAAGCCTTCAGGAAGTTTTTCCCTGACTGTCTGCTCAATCACCCTCGGACCGGCAAAGCCGATCAGCGCCCGGGGCTCGGCAATGTTCACATCACCCAGCATGGCCAGGGAAGCTGAAACACCACCGTACACCGGATCAGTTAATACCGAGAAATAAGGCACCCCTTGCTGCTTCATTCGTTCCAGGGCGGCACTGGTTTTGGCCATCTGCATCAGGGAGAACAGGGCTTCCTGCATTCTGGCGCCACCACTGGCGGAGAAGCATACCAGCGGAATTCGTTGTTCGAGACAGAGTTCAGCAGCACGGGCAAACTTCTCACCAACCACTGAGCCCATGGAGCCTCCCATAAAGGAAAACTCGAAGGCGCAGGCGACCAGGGGAATACCTTCCAGTTCGCCCTTGATAACCACCAGGGCATCTTTTTCGCCAGAGGCTTTCTGGGCGCTGGCCAGGCGATCTTTGTACTTCTTGCTGTCCTTGAACTTGAGCTTGTCCACCGGCTCAATGTCCGCAGACAACTCCTGCCGGTTGTCAGAGTCCAGGAAGTAGTCCAGACGCTTGCGGGCATTCACCCTCATATGATGCCCACACTTGGGACAGACATCCTGATTGCGCTCAAGCTCCGGACGGTAGAGCACGGAATCACACTTGACACATTTGCGCCACAACCCCTCAGGAACATTGCTGCTTCTCTGCTGGCTTGAAGATCGTGACAACGAAGGTATCAGTTTGTCGACTAACCAATTACTCATTAAAGCTTCCTGTCTCTATGGCAGCCGACAACAACCCAGGCCCCGGAACACCCCAAAGCCTTCATCCGTTGTCCGCTGCCAGCCATGAGAGTGCCGGCCAAAGCCTTGTGCGCACTTCCTACTCATGACTGTTTTACTGTTCACTGTTGTCCATGGCGGTTCGCATTTCTGCAAGACACGCGGCTGCACGGGTCAGACACTCACCGCCTTCTTCAGCGTATTTCGCCAGCTCAGACACCAGCACGGTTCCAACAATGACCGCATCAGCCGTTTGTCCGATAGCGGCCGCAGAAGCGCCGTCACGAATGCCAAAACCCACACCCACAGGCAATGAAGTGAACCCTTTTATATGAGCGACCCTGTCCCTGACATTGTCCACGTTCAGGGCCGCTGAGCCCGTCACACCCTTGAGTGAGACGTAGTACAGATAGCCCGTGGCGACCGAGCAGATCTTTTCAATGCGCTCATCCGACGTGGTGGGCGTGATCAGGTTGATCATCTCAATACCTTTCAGCTTGAGCTGCTCCAGCAACTCTCCGGCGAACTCCGGCGGCAGATCAACGACCAGAACTCCGTCCACCCCTGCCTCTGAGGCACGCTTTGCAAAGGCTTCATACCCCATGATCTCAATGGGGTTCATGTAGCCCATTAATACGATCGGAGTGTCATTATCCCTTTCACGAAAGCTCGCTACCATTGAAAAAACGTCATTCAATGTAACACCGTGTGATAAAGCTCTCTCATGAGCACGGGCAATCACCGGTCCGTCAGCCACAGGATCGGAAAAAGGAAAGCCCAGTTCGATGATGTCAGCACCGTTGTCGACCAGGCTGTGCAGGACGTCAACGGTCTTGCCGGCAGGGTCCCCGGCGGTAAAGTAAGGCACCAGGGCTTTGCGCCCTTCAGCCGCCAGCCGGTCGAAACACTGTTTAATTCTCATGGGTTTCAACTTCCTTCCACAGTCAGACCGTCAATGCCGGCAACAGTATGAATGTCTTTGTCACCACGACCAGACAGATTGACAATAATGGTCTGGTCCCTACTCATGGTTGGCGCCAGCTTCTCCACATACGCCAGGGCATGAGCAGTTTCCAGAGCCGGCATGATCCCTTCCATCCGGGTCAGGTTGCGGAAGGCAGCCAGGGCCTCATCATCGTTCACGTTGACATACTCGGCACGGCCAATCTCACTGAGGTGACTGTGCTCCGGCCCCACCCCGGGATAATCGAGACCGGCGGAAACAGAGTAACTTTCAATGATCTGGCCATCGTCGTCACTCATCAGGTAGCTGCGCTGACCCTGGAATACGCCAGGTTTGCTGCCAGCCATTCTGGCGGAATGCTCGCCGCTTTCGACACCTTTACCTCCGGCTTCGACACCGAAGATCTTTACGTCCTTGTCTTCCAGGAACTCGTAGAAAAGCCCCATGGCATTGGAGCCGCCACCAACACAGGCCACCAGTGCATCTGGCAGGCGGCCGGTCATTTCCTGACACTGTTGACGGGCTTCACGGCCGATCACGCTCTGGAAATTACGAACCATTTCCGGGTAAGGGTGAGGGCCACAGACCGTACCCAAGATGTAGAAGGTTTCCTCAGGACGCGCCACCCAGTCACGAAGGGCTTCATTGATCGAATCTTTCAGCGTTTGGGAACCACTGGTCACTGGAACCACGGTGGCACCTAGCAGTTTCATCCGGTAAACGTTCAGCGCCTGTCGTTCAACGTCCTTGGCTCCCATATAAACGACACATTCAATACCCAGCCTGGCCGCCACTGTGGCCGTCGCCACACCGTGTTGACCAGCGCCGGTCTCGGCGATAATTCGGGTTTTGCCCATATGTTTGGCAAGCAGAGCCTGACCAACCGCATGGTTGATCTTGTGGGCGCCGGTGTGATTGAGGTCTTCCCTCTTCAGATAGATCTGGGCCCCGCCCAGTTCCCTGGACCATCGCTCGGCGTGATAGAGAGGTGATGGCCGACCGACGTAATGAGCCAGATCCCGGTCAAAATCCTTCTGAAAGGTTGGATCTTGCCAGAGCTCTCGGTAGGTGACTTCGAGATCTTCCAGAACCCGGATCAGGGTTTCTGCCACATAACGCCCGCCGAACCGGCCAAAGAGGCCGTTCAGGTCAGGTAAGTCTTTCAGTTTATTAGCATCCACTGTCATCTACCTGAAGCCTTTGCAAAAGCTTCTATTTTCTCATGGTCTTTAATACCCGGCGCCCGCTCTACACCACTGCTTACATCAACGGCATAAGGGGCTACTTGCTGGATAGCGTCTGCGACATTGTCCGGATGCAGGCCTCCGGCCAGGATAACCGGCCGGGACAGATCTGGCGGAACCAGCTGCCAGTCAAATGTCTCACCTGTTCCCCCGGGAATACCTTTACGGTAGGTATCCAGCAGCAGTGCACAGGCTCCTGGATATTTTCCGGCCATTTCCTCGACGGATTCCTCAGGCCTGACCCTTAACGCCTTGATGTAGCGAAGCCCCCAGCGCCGGCAGTCGGAATCCTTTTCCCGGCCATGGAACTGGAGCAGAGTCAGGGGAACCGCCTGCAGTACGGTTTCGATCTCATGGTCCGAGGCGTCAACGAACAGCCCTACCAGGGTGATGAATGGAGGCACGCTGTGAACAATTTCACGAGCCTGCTCAACAGTGACAAAGCGAGGGCTTTTCCTGTAAAAGACCAGGCCCAGGGCTTCTGCCCCGGCTGCCACGGCCGCCCGCGCATCCTCTACGGAGGTGATGCCACAGACCTTGATTCTCGTCATAGAGGAAATCACTGATACCACACTCAACTGCAATTGGTTTTCCAGCAAGACCGTGGATGTTAGCAGATAGCGGTTATTGCGTCTCTACCTATAGGAGCCTCACCGAGTAGGAGCCTCACCGAGAAGCTATTCCATCCAACTGTGACCTCAGGCGCGCCAGAAACTCATCCTTTGTATTACCGGATGCCATTGCTGTATCCAGTTCATCCAGATACGCTTCATAAAACAGTTTATGATCAGAAGGTGGCATAGAGTTCATCACTATGCTCAGCTCGTCAAGAACGGGATTACTCTCATAATCGACCCTTCCATAATCCCTATATCTTTCCCAGTTAATCAGATACACAATTTCAGAGTTTTCTGGATCAAGTATCCAGTGGTTTAAAGATGGATTACCGTGCATTCTGAGGATTTCGACAGAAGCACTGCCTGACACGGTTTCTGGCATTGATTCCTTTGGGGCATGCAAACGAGCCAGATAACGGGCCATTGCAGTAACAACCTTATGCCACTGAACGTCTGTTAAGGGCTTATTTTTCAACAACCAAAGCAAGCTCTTGCTTCCTTTGACATAGGGAGTCAATTTGAAAAACATCAGCTGTTCTTTAGGATGGCCATCATCAGAATGCTCAAATACCCTTGTAAAGGCTATCCGGGTTTCGCTGGTAACAGGTATGACATTCAGATCCTTCCCAATCCTGGCCAGGAATGTATGCTCAAGACCCGCCTGACGAATACTGTGCAGCGCTTCGAAAGTATTCGGATAGTTCTGCTTGAGCTTATAAGCCTCTACCCAGATGTGCTTCAGAATATAGCCTTCGCCTTTATCGCTCTCCAGCAATACCGAGTCATGGTTTGTTTTCCAGCCCAGAGATTCTCTAAATGAAAGTTCAGTTTTGCGACCTGTTGCATCCTCTAAAAGGCAGTTGCCGATTTCAGGGGCATTTCTTTCAAACTCTTTAGAATCCAAAGCAAGGCCGAGACAAGAACCCCGACCATCAAAGTTCTTATACACATAATCAGCATCAAAGCTACATCCCTTACAGAAAATGACGCTTGACCGGGGAGCAGAGTAGGTATCAATAAACTTGGGAGTATGATTGTTATAGGCAGGGTCATAACTGCTATTCTGACTGCTGAGTGAAGGGTTATCCTCCTGGCTTGTACAGCTTTCAGAAGTTATTTGTGTATAGGCTTCCTTCAGGGCTTTTGCGTGTGAACTGTTTATTTTGCCTTCAAGTTCGCTGACCGCAAGCCCTGTGGAGACTTTGTATTGCCACACAGGCTTAAAACGCCACCCTATCCTGTCAATACCCTCCTGATACTTGATGGACGCCTCAAATGGGAGCTCCGAAGGAGACTGAACCCTATAACCAGAATATTCGTCAGGCCTGATATTATATACGACAGAGTCTATTTCTATAAGCGCACGACAAGCCGTCTCTTTGCCTAATTTGTCTAAAGATGGATAACCTGATGCTGGTATGGACAGTACAAATAGCGCTGTTATTCTCAATGCACGAGACTTCATTGATGCATACCCTTTAAGGCTATTACAAGAATTAAAACAATGAATGATCCTGCTTTCTTTTTTGTTACTCCCAGGCCAGCAAAGGGGCTGCGAAGTGAGGATTGGCTTCACTGGCCGGCAGGTTAAATTCTTCAGGATAGCCTACGTCAACAAAGTACAAGCCAAAAGGAGGAGCTGTAACGCCACCCTGACAGCGATCCCTGGCCTCGAGAACTTCCCGAGACCAGTCCACCGGGTGTTTACCAGTACCAATACTCATCAGGACACCGGCGATATTCCTGACCATATGGTGCAGGAAGGCATTGGCCTGAATATCAAGAATAATCAGATTGCCATGACGGCTGACATCAAGGCGGGAGATAGTCCGGACCGGATTTTTCGCCTGGCACTGAACCGCACGATACGAAGTAAAATCATGCTCTCCGACCAGGTGCTCAGATGCCTTCTGCATGCGCTCGACATCGAGGGGACGGTAATTCCAGGTCACGCCCCTGGGCAGGTGCGCAGGCCGGATGGGATGATTGAAAATGATATAACGGTAACGACGCCAGCCGGCTGAAAAGCGTGCGTGGAAGTCGTCACTGACCGGCCTTACCCAGTTAATCGCCACATCATCCGGCAGGTTGGTGTTGGTGCCATAAGTCCAGCCCCGCTCACTACGAACGGATTCAGAGTCAAAATGAATGATCTGGTTGCAGCCATGCACTCCCGCATCGGTCCTGCCGGCGCAGATAACACTGACAGGGTGGTTGGCAACTTTGGAAAACGCTTTTTCAACGGCAGCCTGCACGGTGGGGAGGCCTGATTTCAGGTTCTGCCAGCCGTGGTAGTGGGAACCATCGTATTGCACACTGGCGGCGTAACGCTGCATGAAACTCATTCACTTCTGAATTGAAAAAAGGAAATGTAACAGGGGTGTGGCAAAAGAAAAAGGCGGGAAAACTGCATTGCAGGATCGTAGAGTCTGCCGGACTGTAGGCAGTCTCGGCCTGAACGCTTATGACCGGCTCTGCAGCTCATAAGCGTTTAGTATGTGCTTTTCAGTCACCCTGTACCATGAAAAAAGGAAAGGTTGATCCCGAATATCGCCAGAACAACCTTTCCGCTCAATTTCCCTTTCTCTTTTTTGTTTTCATTTCCTGTCGCCTGATACCCATTAACTTGCCATCTGGAGAAAACACTATTGCGTACCTTTTGTAGTATTGATTTAGATCCAATGCTCCTGCAATAACAGTCGTATCAGGCTCAGTGTGATGGTAACCATCGCGACGCTGGTTCCATCGCAAAAGAGTCAAAACCCTTTCCTGAACACGACTGTCATGTGTCACACGGGTAGGACGTACAGGCATAAAATCCGGAAGCCAGTCCTTACCAAAACTTTGCTCAAGCAAAGCACCCAGACCAATTCTATTTGGTATCAAATCGAATGAATGGGTTACAAAACTTCTTGTGTGTTTATCCACATATTCCAAGCCTATTTTATACCCTGCAAACTGAGTAACAGGATGGTCCGGAGCTAATGCGAGCTGAGTTATTCGCTCCCCGGCTTCAGATTCACTAAACAGATCAGGCCTCCTGTTATAGATTGCTTCATTAACGAAAACCGGAGGAGTGGTATAAGTTGTTTTCTTATTGCCACTTCCAGACCCGCTTCCTGATGCAAGCTCCTCATCAAACTCGTTTTTAATACCGAAGGTGGGAAAAAAATAATATTGGAGACTGGGAGTATC
>JBPCXN010000273.1:0-4607 GCA_051008495.1 Endozoicomonas sp.
TTCTGATGGTCACGGATGGAGGGCCGGATATCGACCATCATCGACCGGTAGTGGATCTGGTCAGACGCTGCGGCCAGTCAGGGATTGACGTGGTAGGGCTGGGGATCAGTGTTCAGACTGTGGAGCAGCTGTTTCCAAGAAGCCTTGTGATCGATCAGCTCAGCGAGCTTAAGTCATCGCTGTTCAGGTTAACCCAAGACTGGTTAGCTGAGTAAAGAAAAACGCCACTCTTGCTTTTATGGCTAAAGAGTGGCGTTTTTTTTGTATTTTGGATTGATGTCGTCACTACTCAGTTTTCATCACTTTTCGAACTTTTTGGGCTTGATCGAGAACAAAAATTGAGTTTGGGAGTAAATAAAATTTACTCCCAAAATGCTCTAAAAAATTCTAACTACTTGTTTTCATTATCAAAATCATGTTCATGAAATTCATACCACATGACGTTGATATTAACAATAAGATGCCTGAAACCCCTAGTTATCTGGTTTTTCTGATGCTTTTACAGAACTAAAAACTACAATAAAACTCCATAAATTCCTATCGATTGGTCCCCAAATTGGTCCCCAAAATTTCATGTCATGAATCGGCTTTTGAGGTGCGTCATGAGCATTGTCTGTGAGGTTCGCAAACGGAAAAAGGGAACTGTGTACAAATTCACGGTCAAAGTCATCAGGCAACATTTCAGGGCGCTAGAGCGCATGTCCTTTCCCGATAAGCCATCAGGAAGAGCTTGGGCAAAGCAGGTAGAAAAGGAAATGTTGAAGCAGGCTGAGCAGGAGTTGCCGAAGTATGAGTCCGCACAGTCCAGAACCGGCGATATTACCCTGGGCACCTATCTAACTCATTATCTTGAGATGAACGACAGCTTGACAGTAGAGGAACAGATCAGCTATCGGGATAGACAGGCTATCCAGTTCTGGCAAAAATCTGAGCTAAAAAATATCCGGTCAAATGAGATGACGGAGCAGCATCTGATCAATTGTCTTATAAATAGAAGGAAGACAGTGACTGCATCGACGAATCATCTCTACGTTTCGGTGCTGAGGAGGGCGATTGAGTGGCAGAAAAGGACTGGATATTACTTCAAGAATTTCATAACAGCTGATGCGATGAAGGAATTGTGGAAGCTCAAGTTAGTAGGGAAGTCCCAGCGGCACGACATCAGGCCAACTGAAGAGCAGGTACTTATGATATATGAAGAGCTGCTGAAAGGTTATAACACTGTCCATGGATTAGTCCCATACCATCATCTCATGATATTCAGCATCTACAGTACTTTCAGGGAAGGAGAGATCTGTCGTATAAAGTACAGCCAATTGGATAAAAGTGATGGCTATGTCATCATCGAAGACCGTAAAGATCCTAACGATAAGTTTGGTAATCATCAAAAAGTCCCGCTGCCCTTGGAATGTCTGGAAATCATTGAAAGACAGCCTCACTTTGCAGGTGAGGACAGGATATTTCCCTATAAAGCCCAAAGCATAGCTACAAGGTTTTCAGAGCGGAGCAAGCGGCTGGGATTCCCTGAAGTCCGTTTTCACTCCTTCCGGCATGAGGGCATATCGCGCCTTTTTGAGCAAAAATTGTCTATCCCTGAAGTAGCACTTCGCAGTGGCCACAAAACCTGGGAACACCTGCGGCGCTATACCCACCTTTTACACCAGGAACCACCCGATTTGTGGACGCAGTGCAAGAGGATTGAAAATACATATTGGGCTGAGAATGAGTTGGTTAACAGGCAATTACTTAAGGCTTTGCTGTCGCTTTCATGGGAATCAGCATAAGAAGCTCCAAGCTCTGCCTGATGTATTCAGCACCCTCTTTCTGAACTCTTCAGCCACTGCTCCAGTGTTTTCTCCAGCTTTTCAAGCTGCTGCTGGTGCTTATCCCGGTTTTTTGACAAGCGCTGAATATTCATCAGCTTCCAGCGGATAGCAGGAAGTTCTGCAGCAGAAGGCTTGTCAAATAAAGACCAGTCAGGTTCGCCCCGTTTGAACGATAGCAGAAAGTCCCGATCTTTCTCTGTGAACTGAGCTCTCAGGGCCGTCACCATACGAGAACGGGTTTCTATGAGTTCGCTCAATTCCACTGGTTCGTTAGTCATACCGGCAAACTCATCATAAAAAGTTTGCTCAAGCTCTTTCCAGCGCGGTGACATGACTTCATGTATGGGGCGTGGATGGCTCAAAGTGTATGTCAGAAAACCAGTAAATATCCCTCTGGAAATACCGTTTGCATTCAACAGTCGCTGCACATCATACAGGTCGCGTGGGTGCTGGCGATCCATGGCGGCACAGAGCTTTCCACCATATAAGTCTGCTAGGCTGACGACAGGTATTTCGGCATAACCAAATTCATCTTCTACGGATTCAACCACGGGCAATGGCTCAGGATCGTGCAGCGTTCCTCTGGCAACAGGGGAGACTTCGATCTTGATGGTCGCAGACTGGGTAGTGACAATGAGTCTTAACTCATCCTGACGGTTGTCTTGAAGGACGGCACTTGTTGAAGGCTGGGCGTTAATCCGTCCAGCAATACGTTCGAGTGCTGAGCGAACATTCTGCAGTGCTTCATCTCTTGGTTCCAGAGGCAGGTAGGCCAGGTCAATATCAACAGACAGTCGTGGGAAGTCCTGAACAAACAGGTTGATGGCTGTTCCGCCCTTCAGGGCAAAGACAGGCTCGGTTGCCACAATTGGCAACATTCTGATCAACAGAGAAACCTGCTGGTAATAAACGGATTCTTTATCCATCAGTCTGATCTTCTATTACTGCTCAGGATTGATTAATGATTGGGGCACGGTGATCTGGTAACGCTCATCAAATCGTCCATTGGTAACCACCTGACGTTTGCCGGAACCAAGCTGTATTTGCGATTCATCAAGTCGTCCGACCCACTGATGGCCACAGTAATGACTCAGATAAAGGAAAATGCGGTTGGTCTGAACGGCACTGCTGCGATCAAGAAGTGATTGCACTTTTCTTGGGCTCAGGTTGACTAATCCCTGAAATAATTCAGCGGCGTGCTCAAAACGGATATTTTTTCCGATAGCATCTACCACTTCGTAGGCTGCCAGTTCCGGACGACTGGCTCTGAGTTCCTTTCTTTTAACTGTTACTGTGGTGAAATCTTGTTCAGATAGTTCACTGAGCTTGTGGTTGCCACTGTATAACCAGGGCTGTCCGGAAAATTCCCGAAACCATTTTGGCAGGATGTGTTTGCTTCTGGTTCCGACCCAGACCTGTTCTGAGTTCAGTTGCAGGTAATGGCTCAGCCCCTGGTGAGTCAGACTGCTGAGCCCGGCAAGGTGTACGGGGAGTTGCAGCTGTTGAGTGAGTGCCTGTAATGCATCTGGCCAGTCAGGTCTGAGCTTGCCGCTGGGTTCCGGTCGATAGTAAACGCCGGAACTGAGCCTCTTTAGCCAGCCGCTCTTGGCATATTTCTGTGCCAGAGAATATCGGATGCCGTTCTCCGTCAGCCATTGCTGGAGCACCAGAGAGCCTGGAGAGGTATGGTTTATCAGCCAGTTTATCTTAGATGACATATTAATACCCATGGTGTTAATTTATATTCTATGCCAAACAAAAGAGTTTGTATAAATGCAAATATTAATACCCAAGGTGTCAATATATTAAGTAATGTAAACTTGGTTTCTTGCTTAACGTACACCTCTGACCTTCTCCCAGGTAGTGCAATAGGTTTGGTGGCGGGTATCAAGATAACTGGCCAGGTCTGACAGCCGAATCATCATGGGAGATTTTCTGCTTTCCGTCAGACGGACTACTGGCACAGGCAGTTGCTGGGAAGCTGCTGCTGCCTTGGCTTTTTTCTCACAGAGACCAAAGAATTCGTCGCATATTTCCTCGAGACGAACGTAGGGCTTTTCATATTTGGCAAAGAGCATCAATTCAGTATTCATGATATTCAGACTCTGACATCGATTATTACTGGGATGAGAAGGTTGACTTGCTGGGCAGGCTGATCTTTTCAGGCAGTGAGCTGATGTCCCAGGTTTCATTGGAAATTCTGGTCTTCTGGTATTCGCTTTTATCGATCCAGTCCTGATGATATGCGACATCAATCAGTCGCTCTGTCAGCGCTGTCAATGATGTACTGCCTTGTCTTATGAGAACGATATTATCCGGTGGTTGCATAAGAAACAGCGCAGGGAAAGTGACAATGTTGAGGGCTGACGGTGGGGATCGTTCTGTTCGGCTGTTTGGTAGCTCTGGAATCTGTTCGCCATCGGTTGAGATGGGGATCAGTTCAAAGCCATATTGCATGCTGAGTAGCCATATGGTTCTGGCTTGGATATGGCAGAGTTTGCAGTTTCCCTGGTAGTAGTAAACCAAACCGGCTTTTTGAGCGATTTTTCTCAACACCCTTTCTCTTGACTGATACGCCATATCATCTTTGATCTTGGCAGCGGCGGGCGATATCGGACGGCGGACGTTTTCATCCAGCATCGGATCGCTTTCAATCACCTGCTTGCCGACTCTTGCGAATCGTTCTGCTTTCTCTTTGACCAGTCTGTCGAGGTACAGATAGGCGCTGACGTTGTCTTTGCTGGGGTGGTCTATGGCTTTGTCCAGGTACTGACCGATGTT
>JBPCXN010000274.1:0-3512 GCA_051008495.1 Endozoicomonas sp.
CCTTATTACCGTCACTGTCGACCAGCTGGGCAAGAATCATGGTGCGATCCTTGCCACCGTCGATATCATAGTCCTCTTCCAGGATGTCATCCAGTTCGCCCTTCAGGATCAGCGCGCCAGCCATACCTTCTTTAACCTGATGAGCCGTCGAACCATGAAGGTGGGCGTGTAACCAGTGAGTACCGGGGGCATGATGGTTGGGCAGGTCAAACTGGTACTGCACCGGCTGTGTGGCGGGGGATATTTTGATAAAGACGTAATCGGATTGCAGCTCGGAGGGATCATCGGAACCCTTTGGGGAAACGTGAAAACCGTGAGTATGAAGATTGGTGCAGAGATCAATCTGGTCACTGTGATGGCCACAGTCGTATTTCTGGTCGCTGGGCCCAAGATTGTTGGTGAACTTGATACGCAGAACCGGTCCCGGTTTTTGCGGATCAATGTCCAGCACATAGCTGGGGCCAACCGGTCGATTGTCTGTTCCGTATTCGAGCTCAAGGCTGGAATCAATATAGGACTTCAGTTTTTTGGTTTTTCCATTAACACACTTTTCCACGGTTCTGGCACTGAGTTCGGTGTCGATTCTGTCCTCGGCTGCAAGAGTGGGAGGCTCCCTCAATTCCTGGCCAGCTATAGAGTTGCTGCAATCCAGTGCGGCAGCCGTTCCCGGTATCATCATTGCAGCCAGCAACATCAGACCCTGACGAATAGTGATCCCTTTGATGGATTCTTGTTTTTTGTGCATGACTTGCTTGTCCATTTCTCTGTCCGTGAAGCAGTGCGCAGGGCAAAATGGCAACCTGGTGCTGCATCTGAGCAGCACCAGGGACGGGTTCAGTATGCGTTGGAACTCTCTGACATTTTCGTGTTGTGGACTTTCTTCTGAGTAGCGCTCAGGTCAGAAGCTGGAACGGAGTCCAGCTCCTTGCCTTTACCCAGTACGCCATTGGCCAGGAAGCTGAAGTCGCGGCCGAGCTGCTGTGCTGCGCCGTGACAGCCCTGGCAGCCCCCCATGTTGTACTTTGGAGCCGGTACCGACTTGCCTTCGACTACCCCGAGCGACACATTGTCGTAAGTTGATGGACTGGAGCTGTTGGCCAGGTATGGAAATACGCACTTGGTGCTCTCAGGATTCTCACGACAGTTCACCAGGTAGAGCTGATCCTCACTGGGGCCTTTGGGTACGCCTCCATTCAGAAGGATGCCGTTGAATAATTGAATACCGGGCTGGCTGCTTTCAACAACGATATTGGCCAGGAAATAGTCAGCGCTGTCGGAATCGTTTGTGGGCCCGGCCTGGACTCCCTTCAACCGGTAATGCGCCCAGACATTGCCTTTGTCGAGACTGTCTACCAACTGGTTTACCTGATTATTAACATCGTTCACCTGACTGGTAATGGTGTAGGGCTGTACGACGGTGGTGAAGTCTTGCGAGATCGGGCCGGCCGGAGGCAGGTTATAGGTCCTCAGCTTGTTTGACTGGGAAGGCTGGCCAGTCTCATTGGCATTGTAGGCACCGAGTGCCGTTGCTGTATGAGGCTCTTTGTTGGGGGTTTGATAGGCCAGCTGATTGTACTCGGTCTTATAGGCCGGATCTGTAATCACCTGCTGGCTGTTCCGGGTCACCGAATCCACATGTTCAAAGGTGGAGAAAATAAACTCCGGGTAGTTTTTGGTTTTCTGAATAATATGGATGGCGATCAGGACAAAAGTGTCAGTCTGTAAAGTCAGGTGACCATTGGTATCGGCCAGCCAGTAGTTGGCGGTAGCCGAGTGATATTTGTCGACACTGGAGTTGGTCAAATCACTGGCCCGGCGCCAGGCTGTTTTTACCTCGACGACATTGTTCGGGAAGTCCCAGGAGTTTGTTGCCGAAGGTGCGGTGGTTTTGTTGAAAGCATAGTCTGTCTCCAGCTGATTGACCTTGGCCATGAACAGCACCGGGAAGTCAGGATCGTTGGAGTGCTGGTAGTAGAGAAAGTTCTGGCTGATCTGGTTTGTTTCATCCAGGTAAACATATTGCGTGGGCAAGTTAACAGGCACAGTGACGGTCATGTCCAGCTCAACGCCCTTGTCCGTGGGATTGGCGTTTTTTTCATAAAAAGTATGAGTGACTGGCGGCTGGTTGATGGGGCAGGGCGGCTGGTTTGCACGGGGGGGCTGCCCAGTTCCAGCGGGATATACGTAGTAGGGAAATGCTTCCGTACGGTGATAAAGGCTTTCAAACACAAGAGGGTTTGCGGTCTTTGAACTGGCTCCGGTATCGATAAAACTGTACTGGCCGCTGGGAGCACCTCGCCCGGAGCCTGATGTGAGCGTGCTCTTGGTTTGCTGCATTGAGGCAATAAACAGACGCCATGCATAGTTGGCTTTCTGGGTCTGGTTGGCGTTTGGCACCAGGTCTTTGGGATATAAATAGTTCTGATAGGTCAGTTCGCTCTGATTGATCTGAGTACCAGCATCCATCGGACCAACGGGAATGGGTGGTATACTGGACGGACAACCTACGGCATGGGCCTGGGAACTACCCAGGCTAAGCAATAATGCGAATGCAGCTCCTGCGCCCCGCAGTATCGAAGAGAAGGCTTTCTGACAGGCCATGTTGTTAATCCCTTGTTTGTTTTCCAGTTGCGTATGTATGGAGAAAACTGAACGACACAAAACAGTCATCTCACTCCAGGCATTTCCGGGAATTCTCGCTCAATATCAGGCGGCTGGAATTCCAGGAAGAATTTCCCTACAGCATTACCTCTCAACTAGCCAATGAGAGGTTTACTTTATACAGCTCGAAAAACAGGTCACAGGCGTCTGTTACTTCCGCTCTGGAATGGTGAACACTGGATAAAAGCGACTGGTCGTTTTCAGTTGTCAGCACTCAGCTTGTTCACCTTGTCGCTTCTCAATCGGAAGCAGGCCAGAGTGTAAAATCCATCTACACTAAGGCCATTCATTATTTGCTGCTTCCGGGCGTCAATATTCTGACAGCCTATTTGATTAAAAAACAACCTGTCAAGGTGAATCTTTGAATACACTGTTTTTTTCGGGAAAGATCATTGAAAAACTGTGATAGATAGCAAGTATTTTTATCAGAAGGGATGGGGAAATAATTTGCATCATCCAGGCTCTGTTAAACATTATCAGCTGCCCTGTGATTGAAATGATTTGCCAGGTAGTGCTGTTATAGTTTTATACTCGACACACTGCCTAGCAATTGATGATTTCTGCCAGGTACAGGAAGTTAAATCATAAAAAGTTCACTGAATGGAAACTAAAGGACTGAATAATGGAAATTATACTTCTTGGTTTGGCCGCGATAGCATTAACATGGTCTCTGAATCTTCAGGCTGATTCATGTCCCGGTGGGCAGCAGATTACCATCCCGCAACCAGGTGCCAGCTTTCAAGTCGATTCAGAAAATATTACCCAGATCAGCTATTGCTGTACCGCAGATATTGTCAGTGTACTGGGGCAGGACTTCTGCGCGACTATGCAGACAAGCAAAGGTATTACAG